>NZ_RHNQ01000116.1 GCF_003946275.1 Loigolactobacillus backii | reverse complement strand
TCCAGGGAACAATTCTGCGCTCAAAACGTCACTCCCTCTAAACTGAATGGAAAACCGTAACCCATCAAGACAAATATAAAGAAAAAAAGAAAGTTGGTGGAATTGTTGGAATGTAAGGATTACATTGTTCCATTGAATCCAGATGTGATCGTTAAGAAGACAATCTATCGGAGTTCTGCAAGAATTACAAATCAGCAGAGAGATCAAGTAAAAAGAGTTTTGCATAAGCAAGGGTATCAGGGAAGAATTAGTAGTATTCGATATACTCGGGTAAATTACAAGTATTCCTTTAAAGTATCAGTGAAGTATCGGGGAAGTGTTGGCAAATTTTTGGTTAATACAAAGAATGAGACAGTTGAATTTAAGGGAATGGTCTAGGAGTAATACCAGTAAATTTCACAAAATTTCTTGCCCCAATTAAAGCCAATCTGCGACCTATACCACTTCTTTTTTGGACAAGTTCACAATCAAAAAATAACGGAATGTGGAAGTACCGCGGTGAATGTGGTTTACTTGGGATAAGCCCCATTTATGTTAACTAGCTTAAAATTGCACAATAAAAAGGCCTACCCAATTGAGGATAGACCTTTTTACTTTATTCAGCTTTGTCATCTACTTTAATCTCAGCACTAGTTGAGGTCACATTGGAAACGTTCGCACTAGTTGGTGCTTTATCAGCTTGAGCGGAGTCCACCTCGTTTGTAACATGTTCTAAGGTGCCTGTCGTGTCCTGTGAGACGTTTACAGTTTGTACGTCTGAATTACACCTAGCATACCTAAAATGGTCAGAACCGTGTTAATGGTAGATTGCAAATTTAATCCGAATTTGCAATCTACCACTTGACATAGGAGCTATACGGTAATCAAATGTTTGATACCCTTATAAAATAACTTAGCGGCCCATGCTAACGATTATCTCAACGTTGGTATGAGCCGCTTATTAATAATTTGATTTAATCAACTTTTAGTAAAATGGGTAATTAAGGATTACGTGGATATGCCGAATATCACTCCATACGTCCCCTTTATCCTGTATCTTTTAGTTTGTATTGTTTAAGTCTGTTTTACCCTGACGTAAAAATTCTATTCCACCAAAGACTAAGGTCCAGCAGATTGCCCCAACGGCACCGATAGTATCTTCTGGGATGAAGAACAGACTGATGAAAATGATACCGAAGAATAATATAGTTAATGGGCTGGTAATTTTATACCATGGCATAATAAAACCATTTGGTAAAAAATCAGTGGAAGCCCGGTATCTTCTGTGAGCAACTAATGTCAATGTGTAAACAATAATATACATATCACTAGACACGCCGGTTACGATTGTAAAAACTGAACTAATGTCAGTTGTTAAACTCATAATCGGTGTGATTAAGACTAGTGAAGCGGTAAAAGCAATTGCAGCGGCGGGGACGCCATTACTTGATATATTAGCAAACATCTTATACATCCAACTGCTTTTGGAAACTTCGGTTGCCAGTTGATAAAAATGACGGCCTGCTGAAAAAATACAACTATTTAATGCAGATGCAGCGGACGTTAAGACAACGAAATTGATAGTGGCAGCAGCTGCCGGAAATCCAGCTAATTTAAATACTTGAACAAACGGACTACTGTTTGCTGATAGTGACGTCCAAGGAATGATTATCATAATTACGACTAGTGCACCGATATAAAATAATAATATTCGAAATAGTGTTTCATTTACCGCCTTTTTTATAACTGTGTGTGGGGATTTAGCTTCGCCAATCGTAATACTAACAAATTCAATTCCTTGAAAGGCAAAAAACACCATTGGAAATGCAGCAATAAAATTAAAAATACCATGTGGGAATAGTGTGTAATCATGACTAATATTTGTTAATGATACGTGCCCAAGTGGGGTGACGGAATGGTTTATGAGCATGAAAACCCCAGTTAAAATCATGGCAATTATAGCAATAATCTTAATCATGGCAAACCAGAACTCAGCTTCCCCAAATAATCGTGCTGCAATTAAATTGACACTCACCAAAATCCCTAAAAAAACTAATTCAATAATCCAAGCAGGAACGCTTGGTAGCCAGTACTGCACATAAGTCGCCGTTGCAGTCAACTCAGCCATGCAAATAAATACTAAACCAATCCAATAAGTCCAACCAGTAAAATGTCCGATTGTTGGCCCCAAATATCTTGAAATGAATGAAACAAAAGTATGCTGTGTAGGATCCGCATAAAACATCTCACCAATAGCCCGCATCATAAAGAAGAAAAATAACCCTAGTATTAAGTAAACTAACATTACTGACGGGCCGGTTTTACTAATCGTACTACCAGATCCGAGAAACAGTCCGGTACCAATTGTTCCTCCAATTGCAATCATTTGGACGTGGCGGTTGCTTAAGGATCGCATGGTTCCGTCTTGATTTTTAACAATTTTTGGTTTCATATAGAGCCTCCTCAAACATTAAAATAAGATTAGCTTGCAATTAAAATTCCTCATATTATACCACTGTTTGTCATACCTGACAAAATCAACAAATTTCAATTACTATGAAGCCGATAACGTATATGGAGCCCTATTTTTCCAGTTTCCTAAGGTATTAATGTATGGCGAGCAATATAAACATTTAAGCAGTGATGCTAAATTGGCTTATATGGTACTGAAAGACCGGCTAGAGTATTCTTTGCGTAATCATTGGGTTGATGAAGATAATCATGTTTACTTTATTTTTACCGTTCAAGAACTACAAGACTTATTTAACTGCGCTACTGAAAAAACCGTTAAAATAAAAAAAGAATTACAAACAGCCAATCTATTAAAACAAATTCAAATGGGATTTAATCCTAAAACGAAAAAGAATGAACCGAATCGTTTATACCTTTCCAAGCTCGATGTGAAAGCTACTGATGTCTATTTAAGGGGTGAATATGGACAAGAAACGCCGAAATCCCTTGCTACGAGTGGAATCTCGAAAATCGAAAGCAATCTATATAAAGACTCTAAAAACATAGATACTAATAGATACAATATAGATACTCAAAAGTTGGACTTTTCCACAGCCCATTTCTCACCAGCAGAAATTCAA
>NZ_RHNQ01000115.1 GCF_003946275.1 Loigolactobacillus backii | reverse complement strand
TAAAGCCTCAAAAAGGGACTAACTGCTAAAGCAGTAAGTCCCTTTAATTCGATTTACCGTTGACTGACGGCCATTAAACAGCTCCAATACTCATCAGCGGTTAAATTAAAGCCATAGACCAAATTCAAAGACTTGGACCATCTAATTCATCATGTTGTCCCTCTGAACGCTCCTGTGGCCTCTGAGGGGCTTTTTTAGACGGTTCTTTTAGTCCAGCTCGTTCTAGCCACTTACTTGGTAAGCCAACCCCTAATTTGCGCTGTAAGAAGCGGTCAACGCTCCGAACAATTCCTTGTAGCGTCCCGACTAACTTTTGAAGACGACGATTCTCAATGTCTAGTTCCATAGCCTTACTTTCAGCTTTGATCAACTGGTCTTTTTGAATATCCATATCAGACCTTTGGGACAATGTTTCAGTAAAATACGTATCCGTTAAGCTGGCGCCCTGTTTAAGTTTATCAAAGTCAAAACGGTCAACCAGCACATACCGCTTATGAAAACGGGATTCCTTCGTTTTAACACTGTTCACATCAAATTTAGTGGCTTGATACGTTTTAAGTTTCACTTGGCGCTGTTTAGTTTCATTTTCAACCGCTGCTAACTTTTGCTGCCCCTGCTTAATAGATTCCCGCATGGCTTTATATTCTGGTACCGTTAAACTTTTACGTTCTGATTCTTGAACCCCACGTTGAATATTGAAACCATGCTGTTGTAAATAAGTCGGTAATTGATCTTGAATATCTCGCAAAGCTGTGCGATTAAAAACTCGTTTAGCAGACAATTTATGTTCATCATCAAACGGGACAATCCCCATATGCATATGTGGGGTGCTCTCATCAAGATGAACAATTGCATAACGAATATTTTCTTCACCAAACTTTTTGGCAAAATATTCCTTAGCCGTTTCAAAATATTTGCGCGTATCAGCCGCCGTTAAATCGGCAAAGAAATGACGATCACTTGAGATAATCCATTCATTGACCAAGACCGCATCTTTTCTAACTGCTCGCTGACTCGTTTTATGTTCGTTAACATAGGCTTCAATATCTGTTTTAAAATGACTGGTTCTGCCAGCAACTAAATCGTAATTCAAAGCCGAACGACTAACGTCAATATCAGCGTTTTTATGATGTTGTGTTCGACGTTGATCATGATTACCCAAACCAACCAGATTGTCAGCTTTCAATTTCTGCATATTAGCCACTAAATAACTCACCTAACCACTCCATTCCCAAACAGCTAAATTTGGTTAGAGCATAGCACAGAATTCGGAAAACCTCCATGTAAGGTATAGCCCAATATACTTTACCTTGTAAAGTTTGGGCTCTGCGAGGCAATTTTTGCCGTTGGCAAAAAAATAATCAAAGGTCGCTTTAGCTCCCAATGATTATTAAAAAACAGATAGTGATAAAAATTATTGTTCGTAATAGTGAGGTAAATTAAGCAAGTTATCCTTTTGAGTGTTGTCTTCAGTAGAACGAACATACTTAACAGGGTGATCAACAGGTACTAATTTAGGATTCGGAGCAATATCAACTACAATTGTATAGAGATTTTCATGCAACCAATCATTAATAGTCTCTTTAGCATACCAGCCAGAAATACCTTCACCACCGGCCGAACGTAAATTGATTCGGACAATTGTTTCCAAACGTTCCTCATCACCACGATTAAAGCTTATCTTATCAGCATAAATCATAAAAGAATCCCCTATCTAGACAAATGATTTCCTGTCTTTATATATAATATAGCACTTATTCAAATAAAGTAATTTTTGCGCTGATAATCCCACTTAGCAACAATTTCACGTACCACTTGATCAGTCTTTTCATCATCACTATCCGTATTAATCAAATCACCATTTTCAACATCTTCTAGTTGCAACTGCTTGCGAATTTCTTTCAGCAAACCGCCATAGCTAATTTGGCGGGAACCAGCCAAAGCTTGTTCCAAATCATCAATCACTTGTAGATCTTGTTCTTGATTATTAGTCAAAATATCTTTAGATTTCACCTGATATTTAGCCGTTTCTTGGGCACTAGCCAGTAAAGAATTTTTCTGGCGTTTCACATTCGGTTTAACCGCTTCAACATTCACAATCGGAACATAAGTCAATTTCATTGCCCGTTGCCAATAACCAGTCCATTCTGACTGTGAAATATAATTATCAGATCCTTTAAAATAAAGACTCTTCACAAATAATAAAACATGCATATGATGGTGATACATCGGCTGATCCGCTTCATGATTAACGGTCACTTCAGTCGAACGCACATAGCCTAACAAATTCTTAGCTGGCTTTTTATAACGCATTAAATCACGAACAGCTCGCCCCATTTGTCGTAGCTCACTCTTTAATTGCTTACCAGTTGTATTCTCAACCGTCAGCGTTAGAAATAAGAACCGACCAGTTTTTCGTTGTTTAACTGCTTCCTCCAAAATTTGAATTAACTGATTAGATTGTTTCATTGCCCGTCGCCAATTACATAACGGACACAAACGAGAATGACAAAACCAAGTTTGAGCCAATTTTTTATGTCCCTGTTTATCTTCCACGAAACGTAAAACTTCGCCACATTCCCTAACTCGATGAGCTTTCTTATAATGCAACATCTGCAAGTAATCACCATACTGCAAATTCTCTAGCTTACGCTCTCGCCACGGACGAACTTTCCCTGACCGAGATTTATCAACTAAAACTTTTCTATCAGTCAAAATAAAACTCCTCTCATCTGGCCACGTGAGAAGAGTTAATCTGCTATGTATTACTTTACTAAAATCAGCCAGAAGCCTTGACGGTCAACTACCCAAGCCTTAAACTATGTCTAGTAAATAAAAATACGATTTTACAAGATTAGCTCACGTGTTCGAGGTCGCCAAACTTTCGAAGCTCACGTGGGTTTTTTTATATTCATTTTATACCACCATAATACGCCTAAAGACAATCATGTCAACGTTTTGTTACACATTTTGAAAAGTCCGTTGTTTCTAATAGTATCAAGATAAGAAGAAACTGGTCAAAATCGACCAGTTTCTAAGCCCTCGGGCGCTGACGCCCCGAACCCAGTCCAAGCTGTGCCAGCTTGACCGCCTAAATGAGCGGGAGCCCCCGCTCAAACTCACCCCGCACTCGCCGTGAGGCAGGCAAAAAAAGCAGGGTTGCTTTTCTTTGCATGCGCAAAAGTGTCTTGGTCTAGTAAGTCAATCAACTCCTTAAAGCCTCAAAAAGGGACTAACTGCTAAAGCAGTAAGTCCCTTTAATTCGATTTACCGTTGACTGAC
>NZ_RHNQ01000114.1 GCF_003946275.1 Loigolactobacillus backii | reverse complement strand
ATGAGTAAACAAAAAGCACATTCACCGAAGTGAATGTGCCGTTCAAAATCTCCACCAATACGATTTGACAGAGACCCTTATTCTATGCGTATATGCGTAATAATTTAGCTTAGTTAACATAATGCACATTAATCAAAGTAGCCTGTTAAATCAACGTTTTGTTGCCTTAACTTTGTGAATCTAAATTGGTATAGGTGAAACGAGCGCCACAAAGCCTAATTTAACAGCATTCTTATTTAGGAAAGTTAGTGAAATATAACCCGTCTATTCTATTTAGATTCCTCTGACGATACTTCTGAATCTGGAACATTTTCTACATTGACGTCTTCATCATCATGCAAACTTGAATACCCATCGCTTTTATTTTGCAAATCTCGACGCATCAAAATTTCTTGAATTGCAGCTTGCTCCTTTTCTTTCTGATCAGCTTTTAACCAAGATGGAATATGAAAAGCATCTACTAACATCCAAATCCCCGTAATTATAGCCCCAAGACCGAAAATCCATACTGTTAACCAAAATATCAATGTCATAGCTACAGCACTACCAGTTTTACCAAAATAATATCTATGACCACCCATAAAGCCTGTAAACCACCATAACAGATAAGCAACCAATGTACTCTTACTATTCTTTTCAACTTCAGAGTTTACTAATAGTAACTCTTGATTGCTTAACTTACTCTTCGTATAAATTGAATCCATAATTATTCCCTAATTCTAAAATTATATGTATTTTTTGATACTTAAAAAATACAACATACAAGCAATACCCATACTTACTATGTACAATACACTTTTTCAACTAATAACGCTATAATAAATAATCACTAGATCTCTTGACTTTGGTCTCGACCTTTGCTGCTCAGAACGCTTGAACCTGAGCGGGATATAGTTTTCCCCTTGTTTTGCAAAGAAGAAAACTTTTTGCTGCTCGTCACGAATCACCGTCACGTAAAAAACTTGTATTGTTACTATTGCGCTTGTAGATTAGCCTAACTAATTTAGCCTATAAAAAAAGCACCCTTTATAGGTGCCAGCAATCATTTATTTTCAGTTGTTTGGATCACTGGCCTTGCGTAATCGCCCTGTACTTTCGTACTGCTTTACCGCCCGCCCCGTACGTGGGACTAACGTTCGGAACCAACCTAAATACAAGTATAGGTTAATTCCTAGTGGGAGTTTATAGCGGCGGCTCTCACTTGACCTGTCGACTTGTTTCATTAGCTCCACTAACCGGCTGTCAGTCCTCGAAAGGTAAGATTAGTTGGCTTGACTAGAATGTTGCCACTCTAGTAACGAGGCTTGGCTCCCCCGTGATCCAGAAAAATTCAACTCTACCTACTTGAAAAATCTTACAATAGTAGGTAAAATGAACACATAAACTTGATGGAGTTATGTGTTCCCCCGGTGCCCACCGAGGGAATTTTTTTGTCTATTTAATTTACTTACAAACATAATTATACCCCCCGACTACTTGAATAGTCGAGGGGTATTTTATATTAGCCTCGTTTTAACCAGTCAAAGAAACCCTTTTTAGGCGTTTTATTGTCTTCCACCTTATGACTATCCTCATTCGGTTCTAAGCCATCTGTATCGTCCTTATTTGGGCTCTCACTGGCATTTTGTTTGGTGTCATTGGCGCTACCATCTAGTAACTTTTCATTTTGTCGATTAGTTGCTAAATTGAGTTGTTGCTGTTGATCAAGTAAGCGCTGGTTTTGCTTGATAATCGCATGTAGATCATTTATCTGCGCGTCCTTAGCTTTAAGCTGTGATTTCAGCTCTTGAATCAATGCCGTTTCATCGTGAACCGTTTCAGAAACGTCTGAAATGGTTTTGCCATTAAATCCCTTTAATATCAGGCTTTTTTGCGTTTCATCGTACAGATTAGAGTTTCTCTTATGTTTCGTTTCATGAATCGAGTTTTGCTTAATGTATCTAAACATGGTTACTTTGCTAGTTCCAGCTATATCAGCCAATTGCTTGATTGTATAATACGTTTCAGCCATTTCAAATCACCGTTTCCATTTCATTTCTGAACTGTTTCTAAAGAAATGATAGCATAATTATCGTAGTCACTAAACATATTTTTCTTTAAAGGTTTCAAGGGCCCGGTTCTTTAAGTAATTGAACTTGCTGACACTAACCGATAATTGGTTGCAAGCTTCACTGCGGCTGAAACGTTTCTCAATAATGTAATCATGTAAGATGAACTGATATTGTGGGTCATCAATTGCATTTAGGGCGTCTTTGACTTCTTTTAACTGGTAAGACAAATCAACGTGGTTTATCAGGCGGCTTTCAGCACCGTTTCGGCTGCTATGACTGGATACTCCATCAAATGAGGGACTAGAAACTTGATTAAAAGCCGTCAAGTCACGTTTTAGTTTGGCATATTGCTTTAATAAATTACAAATCTTCTTAACATCTTGGCGCATTGGAATCACACTTTCTGATTCCAGATATATGTGCTAAAAAACGGGGCTATTACACCCTGTCTTGACGCTACCATGAATTGGTTTAAAGTTCGTTATTTTAATCAAGCTATCATCATAGTAGCTGTTGGTTACTATGATGATTTAATTTAAGCTATCGTGATATCGTTGAAATTATGGCTGATACTATTGTCTTCACATCTCCATATTCCCAAATTGATTTTTTCAACCAATACAATCTTGATAGCAAGGACAGCTTCAAGCAATTTCAACGAAGAATTACTGCTACTATTCAAATAACAGACAAACAATTAATCCAACTACAACCACAAACAAGACCCACACTAACATTAACCCAAGAAGAACTACTAAACGCAATAGCAATAAATCAAACGTACAGCCTCACATACTCAAAAATAGCATTTAGTAAAAAGGTAGATTGTAATTAGTCCGCCTTTTCGTGCTTTGCCTTGGTGGAAAGCACGAACGGCTTAAAGGTTGATATAAAAACGGGCATTAAGTAAACGCCCCTTATATATAAGAATGATTGCTAAAAGTCCAAAATAATAAAACAAAGGAGATAGAATTAATAAATGTCTACAAATTTAAAGGTAGTTGTTGGAACATCAAAATAAAAAAGGGAGTAATATTATGATTGAAACAGAACACAACAACAAGGCTATCGTTAAATTTGAAGGTGATGAAATTCGTAAGTTAACAGTTAATGACAAGGATTATTTCATTGCTAAAGGCGTTTTTGTATAAGGGCAAGGAAACACGTTCTTTCAAGGACGGTTTGTGGAAGATTAAAGATTACAGAATATATGAAATAAGATGGTAGATTGTAAAATTAATCCGAACGCTGTTCGGACAAAAAAGATCAGCTTCCTTTAAAATGGTGTTTACCACAAAC
>NZ_RHNQ01000113.1 GCF_003946275.1 Loigolactobacillus backii | reverse complement strand
CAATCGTATGATCAAACAGATCCAGCGAACGGCTTTTGGTTTTCGTAACTATCACCATTTAGTTTCACGGATCAAACTACAACAAATGCGCACCAAACCAAATAAAAAAACAGCATTAGAAGTTGCCTAACTTCTAACGCTGTAAAATTGGCTATCAACAGGATTTGACAGAGAGCCCGTTAACCAACCAACAAGGTGGTCAGTTGTTCGTAACTGCTTATTCCAAATTCGCGCCTTTAACGCCCCTGCCCAAAAATTAAAGCCATTTTCCACAATATCTGCATACTGTGTTGTACCGCTGCCAAATACCTTCAACGGTAAAAAGATCGTTTTCATATTAATCATAAAAGGTAGCCAGCCAACTAAATTAATTCCGATAATAGTGCCAACTAATTTTAAAACTTTCTGCCACTTAACATGACTTAGAAGTTCTAATCCAAAAATTGGAACTAAGTAGATAAATTGAAGCTTTGTTAGGCAGCCTAGCGCAAACCAGATACTAGCCACATAATACCGTTCCTGTTTCAAATAATAGAAACTAACAACAATAAAAAAGATCAACGCAGAATCCAGCTGCCCCCAAAAAGCAGCATTAAACCACATACTAGGATTTAATAAGATTAAACCACTTAAAAGTAAGCCCCAAACTGGCCGCTTACTTTTCCAGTAAATAAAACCAGCAGTCAACCACTGAAACAGCATTCCCAATCCCTTAATCAATAAAAAGGATGTTGCTAAACGCAAACTGGATCCGGCCGAGATACTCAGGCCAAAATGATTGATCAGCTTGCCCACTGGCCATAGCAGAGTTGGCATTAATGGCGGGTAGTTAACCTGATAGGTACCCGCAAACTGTGGCCGGTACATTCCCGCCCACTGATGTGCCGAAATTTGTGCCCAAGGAAAGTTATACGTTAAAATATCCAGCTTGCCCCAAAACACCGCCGCACAAACTGACTCAATAATAATTGCGCTAAACAACATCATAATAAATATCGCGTTAGCGTGAGTTTTTTTACGTTCCACAACTATGTACCTCACTTCACAACAATTTTTATCAAGCATACCACAATCACACTATTGATAGAATTTCATTAACAAATTAATTTGGTCGTAGATTGATAAATAATTTCATTCACGCGTATAATAAATTTTATTAAGTGTTAACCAATTTTTTCTGCTTAAGCACCTTTACTCAACCATTAAACTATAAGAAGGATCATCCCTATGCAACTTACGCTACGTCGTTGTGTCGCCGGTATTACAGCACTTTCACTTATTATAATAATAGTTACTGCTCTAACCTCACCAATCGATCGGCAGGTACACTTGACCTGGCTACCAGCCTTAGCGTTACTCATTTTAACGTTAAGTTTGGGGCTACTTTTTCTGGCTTATTTAAAATTGAATCTAGTTAGGCCCCGAATAATCCATATTTTATTAATCGTTAGTACATTGATTGCACTGCTAATCCAGGTCTGGTTAAGCTTACACATTGTGGCCATGGGGTCGTTGGATCCGGCAGCAATTCGTTTACAGGCCGCTGCTCTTGCACAAGGTGGCCAGTACTGGTTCCGCTATTTTTCTTGGTACCCCAATAACGTCAATATTACTTTAATTTTGGCCGGTTTAATGAAATTAACTGGCCAAGTTCAAGGTAATGGATTTGGTCATTTCTTAAATTTAATTGGTTTCATTCACATCGATGGCACAATCCTATTAATCTGGTGGTTCTTAAAGCGCCACCGTGGTCAGCTTTCTGCCAACACGTTTCTGGCGCTCAGTCTTCTTTTCGTTCCTTTTTATTGGTACGCCTTAGACTTTTATACAGATATTATTGTCATTATCTACCCGGCACTACTGTTAACTTGCGTAGACTTGGCCGCTAGCAGTCGAACAAAAAAACGACAGCTTATTTGGCTGACTTTAGGACTTCTTTTCTTTACCATCGGTTACTTAATTAAGGGCAACACCATTGTTTTCGGTCTTGCCACTTTGTTTGCTTGGGGACTCAGCCGCCCAACTAGTCGCCGTCTAATTGGTCAATTAATTTTAACGGCGCTTATTGGCGGCTTACTTTTAATCGCTGGTGGCCATGTTAGTCAGCAATTGGCCAAAACAATGGGTTACGCGCCAAATCCGGCTAGTGAATTTCCGACCACTTCATGGACCTTAATGGGTTTGAATCCACAATCCTTTGGTGCTTATTCACAAACAGATATTGATCAAACAACCAGACTTGGTTCTGCATCTGCAAATCAGCAGGCAGTTAATCAGGCGTTTAAAGCGCGCTTGAAACAATTAGGCTTTATTGGCCTAGTCAAACAATTTCGCCAAAAAATAATTACAATGTGGTCTACAGGTACAGTGGGGGCCTTTCTTTGGCCGGATCATTTTAAACAGGTTCCAAAGACTTACCTTAAACATCAAGCTGTGTTCCAAACGCTAGTCGCTAATTTCACACAAGTATTGTACCTATTTAGTTTAACTACTGCTTTAATTGCGACACTGTTGGAAATCCGTAATCCCCACTTTGACCAACTATTATTACAGTTAAGCTTCCTAGGTATACTTTTTCTCCACCTTTTTTTCTGGGAAGTTGAAGCGCGCTATGCTTTACTATTAATTCCATTCTTACTGGCATTAGCGGCCAGTAGCACACCAGAATTAGTTACCCACGTTGCACTACTTAAACCACAAAAGAAAGTTACTTTTAGTTTGCTTATTTTCCTGCTAGTTGCTAATCTTTGGCCCTTTTTAGTAACACGGGCTTGGTCACGACCGCAATCAATTAGTACCCCCATTACCAACCAATCAGTACCAGGTTATTTTCAAATGAGCCAACTTACACTAAAACCCGGGCAACACCTAACGCAGCCACTACAAATTCCAGAACATTTTAATACCATTAACTGTTCTGATATTGCCAAAACAGGTACGAAAGTTCAGTTAACCTTAACCAAAAATTCACACGAAGTTAGTCAAGCGCGCGCTCCGGGATTAATTACAAGTCCCACATACTTGGCAGCCGGACAGTATCAACTAAAACTAAAGAATATCAGTCAACAATCAGTAACCGTGTCAGTGGCTCACAGCCCAATTATTCGTTTGACCACTAATCCAATAGAACAGGCGCCCAATTATTACTTTAAGTTCTCAGTGACTGCCCAACAAAATCGGCCATTAGTCAATCAGTCAGCGCGCTTAATTAGTTTATTAGTTATAGAAATTTTATTGATCAGCTCTAGTTACTACTTATATTATTCAAAAAATTAGAACATTAAAAATAGGGATTGCGTCAAAAATCAATTTTTGACGCAATCCCTATTTTAATAGGCTCTATACTTTTTCCTGTTGATAGTTTACAAATGGTAAACTATTAACAGGATTTTTGTGCAGAAAAAGAGCTCAC
>NZ_RHNQ01000112.1 GCF_003946275.1 Loigolactobacillus backii | reverse complement strand
GAGCTTGCGTTTATTTTTTTGCCAAAAAAGCCAATAACCACACGCCTTTGGCGTGATTATTAGCTTTCAAGTTTCAGTTCTTTACTTGATAATTCTGGATATTCATGAAAATAGTGGCGGTACGCAATTAGTTGTGCGGATAAAGTTTCATTTAATAATTCACTCATTTGATTCACCCATCTCTGTAAAATAACCTTAATTTTCTAATTAAACCTAAAACCATTTTTTGTAAATCTTCTAAATTGTCTTTAACTAGAGAACGTTTAAAAAAACACTTTTATAGTGTTTACCTGACTAATTTAGTGCGGTACTTTCAACTATTTTAATGTTCTAATCTTCTAATAAAGAAATCACCAATCAATTGAATCAGTAAAACCATGATTAAAATGATGGCAGTTGCAGCAATAGTCACATCATTTTCAAATTGGTTATAACCCAAGGTAATGGCAATATCACCTAATCCCCCAGCCCCAACTGCACCGGCCATTGCCGTTAGACTGATCAAACTAATAATAGTGACAATTGAAACTCGCACAATCTCCGAAAGTCCCTCTTTTAGATAAACATGAATAATAATATCAAGTGGTGTCAGTCCCATAGCCTGCGATGCCTCTACCATACCTGGATCAACTTCAGCCAGTGCATTTTGAATCTGGCGAGCGTAGAACGGAGAACAGCCTAACACCAGCGGTACAATGGCCGCCGTTGTACCGATAGAAGTACCGATAATGGCCCGGGTCACTGGCGTTAATAATGCTAATAAGATAATAAACGGAATCGCTCTAAAAATATTGATGATTTTATCAACAATTTGATAAACAAATTTATTTTCTAGTAACTGATTAGGCTCTGTCACCACTAAAATAACACCGAAAACAACACCAAAAATGCCAGCAATAATAATGGAAATGGCAGTCATATAAAGCGTTTGTCCAATGGCCTGCACAAATTGATCCTGATTTGCAACAACGTTAGGAAAAAATTTGGAAATTAAGCTCAATATGAGCGGCCCCCTCCCGTTAATTGGTAGTTATATCGATGGCTCTTAAGTTGTCGCAGAACTTTGGCAACTTGTTCTTTGTTCCCTTGTATTCCAAGAATTAAATTGGTAATTACTCGTTGTTGAATAAACTGCGAATTACTATAAAAAATACGCATTGGAACTCCCAATACCGCAATAATCTCAACGATTTTTGCTTGATCCTCATTAGGACTGTTAATGAATGTCACTTCTATCACCGTCTCTTTAGGCCGTAAATCTAGGCTCTGAATAACATCATTATTTTGATGTCCAAAACCGATAAAGGTTTGTGTCAATACTTCCTTGGGATGTAAAAAAAGATCTAAGATACTACCATTTTCAACGACTTTCCCTTGATTCAAAACAACAACTTTATTACAGGTGCTCTTAATGACTTCCATCTCGTGACTAATCATAATAATAGTTAAATGTAATTCGGTATTAAGTTTCTTCAAAATAGTCAAAATATCTTCTGTTGTTTTGGGATCCAAGGCGCTCGTTGCTTCATCGCTAATTAATATCTCTGGATCATTTGCCAAAGATCGTGCAATTGCAACTCTTTGCTTTTGCCCTCCTGATAACTGCCGTGGGTAGGACATTTTCTTGTTGGCCAAACCAACCAATTTTAATAATCGTTCGGCCTTTTCTCTTTGTGCCACTTTTGATAAACCACTATGTAAAAGTGGCAGTGTTATATTTTCTTCAACTGTTCTTGTATTCATGAGATTGAAGTGTTGAAAAATCATACCAATCTTCTTGCGAGAATTTCGCAATTGTGCAGCCGATAAATCTATTAAACTTTGACCGTTAACAATAATTTGTCCTTGTGTTGGCCTTTGTAAAAAATTGATTGTCCGGGCCAGAGTGCTCTTACCTGCTCCAGAATACCCAATAATACCAAATACATCACCCTTTTGAATATCAAAGGAAACGTGATCGATAGCAGTTACATTTTTCTCATTGCCGCAAAATGTAACACTAACATTTTTTAAAGAAATAATAGGATCTTCCACCATCGCTGCCCCCTGCGTTAAAAATTCATTCTACTTTGCAAGATATAGTCGTCTTGTAAAATGTCTAATATTTTTCCGGTAAAGATATTTAATTAATTTCTGTCTTTGGAATATACCAATATCCCTGTTGATTATGTTGTTTAACGTAAGTCTTGAATTGTTTAGATGCATAGGCCTTCACAACCGCTTTTGCCCACGGCTTATTTTGATTCTTTTTATTGACAGTTGCCACTAACAAATATTGTTTTGCTAACTTTTCCTGACGAAGACTTGTTTTAGCAGAAATCTTAGCACTATAGCTTATGCTACCTGGTAAAACTGCATAATTAACATCCTTTATGCTGCGCGGAATTTGACTTGAATTCATTTCCGTAAATTTTAAATGGTGTGGATTTTTGGCAATATCAGTTTGTGACACTGTTACCGAATTCTTGGCCGATTTTTTCAAAGTAATGAGTTTTGCCTGCTGTAATAATTGGTAAGCCCGTGATCTATTTGCCGGATCATTAGGAATTGCAATATTTGCGCCCTTTTTTATATTTTTAATTGACTTACTACTACCTGGAAAAATCCCCATTGGAACAGTTGGTACATAGGCAATTCCTACAAAGTGTGCCTTTTTCTGCTTATTAAAATTATCTAACCATGCGGTATGCTGTTCCACATTCAAATCAGCATCCCCTTGATCCAAGGCCTCATCTGCATGATTTAAATCTGAAAAGGATTGGCTAGTTACCTTGTAACCTTCTTTCTCAAGGATCGGTTTCACACCTTTCAAAAATAGATCACTATATGGACCAGGTGACGTCGCTAGTCTGATAGTTTCCTTTGCGGTTGTCTGTGCTTCGCTACGCTGAGTCATCAGCACATTGCCCCCTATAAATACAATTGTCCCAAGCAATAGTGAAAATAAAAACCTATGCCAATTTATTCTTTTGATCATCTTGAAAACCCCTCTCTTTATTTAGCAAACGAAAAAGCACTCTCGTTACTTTATCTATTATTAATCTAGACAAAGGACGAAAGTGCTTTTTCGCGTTACCACCTTATTTTAAATAACCCTCACGAGCCATTTCTTATTAGGTACAGCACAACAGCCAAAATTGAATACTGCTACACAAATACCCGTTCTCTATAACGGGAGTTCCCGTTGTCGTCTAACAAAACTGCTCGACTTCAAAAACGATATCGAAAGACCATCTTTAGTTATAAACTAATGTCATCTTTCACCGTCTGATGACTCTCTTTGATCAGTTCCATAACTTACTCATCTTTACATTTATCTGAACTATTAATTTACAACAGTATTAACCAATGATGAGAAAAAGTCAATCTTTTTTAAAAATTGATGATTTTTTAATGTGACTAAGGAGCCGATTTGTATAAGGCCGAGTGTTTAAATAATTATGTGTAAATGATTTATTGAGAATTGAAAAAGGGAAGCCTCTCCCTTATGATAGTTAGCGT
>NZ_RHNQ01000111.1 GCF_003946275.1 Loigolactobacillus backii | reverse complement strand
GAGCTTGCGTTTATTTTTTTGCCAAAAAAGCCAATAACCACACGCCTTTGGCGTGATTATTAGCTTTCAAGTTTCAGTTTTACAGCATTAGCGCTTTGTTGCTTAACGTTGTTGCGTAATTGGTCGCAATAAAATTTCGTTAATACCAACATTATTTGGTTGGTCAATCGCATAAGCCACCGCGTTAGCAACATCTTCTGCTGCTAAACCAGACGTTTGCTCGTCATTTTTAATTTGCTGCCGCTTTTTTTCGTTAGTGATGGTTCGGTAAAGTTCAGTGTTAACTGCACCAGGTGAAATCATCGTTGTCCGAATTTTACCAGCTTGTTCTTGCCGCAAACCATCCATAATGGCCTGGATTGCCCACTTGGTACCAGAGTAAACGGCCGTTCCAGGATGAATAACGTGACCAGCTACCGAGTCGGTTGTTATGACGTGACCAGAGCCCTGTTTTTCCATGATTGGTAACACGGCGGCAATGCCGTACAATACGCCTTTGATGTTAACGTCAATCATTTGTTCCCACTCGTTTACTTTTAACTCATTCAACTCAGAAAGTGGCATTAAACCGGCGTTGTTAAACAGAACATCCACGCGGCCGAATTTCTCTACGGCTAAATTCACTAAAGACTGTACTTGCTTTTTATCAGTCACATCAGTTACCTGGTAGATTACTTCAGCCGGTGCCAAAGCGGTCACCAAATCTTCCAGGCGATCCTTTCGCCGGGCGCCAATCACCAACTTGGCTCCTGCTTGTGCTAGCCGCCGGGTTGTTGCCGCGCCAATACCACTAGATGCACCAGTAATTACAACAACTTTTCCTTTAATCGCCATGTTTATGCCTCCTAAATTCTTTAAGGATTATTTTGCGGATCTATTTAAAATTCAACTTATTTTATTGCACAAAAAATGTGGTATAAAATATGGCTCAATGGCCACCTCATTCTCATTAACTAAAGATTAAGGTAGCCACGGAGTATAACTATTTTATACCACATGATTAACATTATTGGTTCTCTTTTTCTAATTTTCTAGACTCTTTATCGATTGTTTCAAAACCAGAAATGTCACTTTTGGCCTTAGGATGTTTAGCACGATCTTCTTCAGCTTTTTGAATCATTTCTTTTTTCTGTGCTTTACTGAGTTTTTCTGCCATGCTGTCTCGCCTCTTTTATAGTGAACCAGAGTTAGCAACATTGTTGATTACCGAACCCTCTGTCTTCAGTATAACCATCTTTAGCTTTTTTGACACACAATAAATATTATTTTGCAGTTACTGGCAATTCGTTAATGAACTTTTCAACTTCAACCTTAGTCTTGCGGTCCTTGTTAACAAAGCGGCCTAGTTCCTTGCCATCTTGATAAGCGATAAAACTTGGGATGCCAAAAATATTCAGTTCAGCCGCTAAATCAATATTTTCATCCCGATCGACAGCTAAGAACGTAAAGTCCGAATATTCGGCCTCAATTTCTGGCATTGCTGGCTTAATAAAGCGGCAATCTGGGCACCAATCCGCCGAAAAGAATAACATGTACTTACCAGACTTAATTCGCTCTAATAATTCTGCTTGCGTAACTTTTGGTAAAGCTTCCATGGAAGAACCTCCTCAGGTTGCGATAATTGTAACCTATTATTAATCTATCTTCAGGCACTGTGAAACAAAATTTTTATCAAACACCTAATTTTGGCCACCGCCATAACTTGACTTCTTAGCTTAAAGAATAACGCAAACCACTAAAATGTCCAGTGATTTGACGGCCAAAAGCAACTTGTCAAAAACAAGCTAAACCGAAATACGGTAAGTACAATTTATCGTGCATCTTGCCAAACGCACTCTAACTTAACATTTGATTAATTGTCGCCGCAACGCCATCGTGCACGTTATCTAAAGTAACTGCTTGCGCTGCCTGCTTAACGCTAGGAATGGCGTTTCCCATAGCTACCCCAAAGCCTGCATATTCAATCATACTGAGATCATTTTGCTGATCACCAATCGCCATCACGTTATCCGCCGTTAAGTTAAGCGTTTGGGCCAACATTGACAACGCGTTCCCCTTATTCGTCCCCTTTTTAGTGGCCTCAAGGTAAAACGGGGCACTTTTAACAAAGGTAAATTGTTCTTCAAAAGGACGCCAAATATCCTGGTGCGCAATTGCTGCATCAAGCACTTTAGGCTGATCGATATACATGCCCTTGGAAATCGTAATTCCACGCATTTCCCCCGTTGTTCGATATGAAAGTGGCAGTGAAACTAATTTGGCCTCGTGAACCGTGTATTCACTCATATCGCGATCGGCCGTGTACATTCGATCGCTAGTTTCAACGTGAAAATGAATCGAAAGCTTCTGGGCCAACGCCTCTAAATCAAGGTAATCGTCGTAGCTTAACGCGTTTGCGCTTATAACTTTTCCGTCAGTTGTCTGGGCCAAAGCACCATTAAAGGTCACAACGTACTGATCCGTGGCGGCATTTATGCCTAAAGTATCAAGGTAGGCAGTGACCCCGGTCATTGGTCGGCCGGTACATAAAACGACCTTAATTCCTTTTTTCGTTGCGGCTTTTATCGCTTGCGTCGTGGCCGGTGCCAGCTCATTTCTCTCATTTAGTAATGTTCCATCAATATCAATTGCTATTAACTCAATAGCCATAGTCATCCTCCTCTAAACATAATCTAATCTTCTTAAGATTAGCGGAATAACCTTTAATTTACAAGCAGGCAATTAGATGTCATAACTCAAAATCATGGGCTGTTTAGTTAACGGATCAATACCCATTTTGGCGTGAATTTGAAAAACTTCGGCCAGCATTTGCTCAGTAAAAACTTTACTCGGGGCACCCTGATAACGAACCTTGCCGGCACGTAAACACAGTAACGTGTCGCAAAAACGCGCGGCCTGATTAAGGTCATGAATAACTAAAATAATTGTCTTGTGTAATTTCTGATTTAATTGACGTAATAATTTCAAAATTTCTAACTGGTGCATTAAATCCAGTGAGCTGGTCGGTTCATCCAGCAATAAAATATCACTATTTTGCGCTAAAATCATTGCAATAAAGGCACGCTGCCGTTGACCCCCGGATAAATTCTTAATGGTTCGCTGTTCCAGACCAACCATTCCGGCCTGTTCCAGCGCTGTATTTATTGCCACCTGATCAGTTTTCTGCAGTCCTTGCAGTGGCTTTTGGTACGCATAACGACCATAACCGACTAGGTCACGCACTAACGTATCCATTGGTGCACTGGGATTTTGCGGTAAACTAGCAATTTTTTGCGCGCGTTGTTTTGGCGCTAGATCACTAAGCTTTTGCCCATCAAGTTCAACAACGCCAGCTTTAGGTTGCCGAAATCCGGATAACACATTTAAAAGGGTCGACTTGCCACTACCATTAGGTCCAATTAGGCCAATGATCTCATGTTCAGGAAAAACAACGTTCAACTGCTTAATAATAACGGCTCTATACTTTTTCCTGTTGATAGTTTACAAATGGTAAACTATTAACAGGATTTTTGTGCAGAAAAAGAGCTCAC
>NZ_RHNQ01000110.1 GCF_003946275.1 Loigolactobacillus backii | reverse complement strand
ATCTTACTTTGATTAAATAAAGAATAAAAAATCAATCTATGAGAAAGATCTATTTACACAAAAGATTTGACAGTTTCACAAAATGAATTTAAAACCACTATATAATACATTGGAGGAACACTTAGGACCACAAAACTGGATGCAAATTGAAACCTGGGCGCAAACACCTTTTCAAGTTATTTGGTCCGCAATTTTAATCCAAAACGCTAACTCCAATAACGCTGGTGCTGCCGCCGTTGATTTATTAGCTGCAACCAATAATGATCCCCAAGTCATTCGCCAATTAACAATTGAACAACTGGCCACCATCATCCAGCGTGCTGGTTTATACAAAACCAAGGCTGGTTACATTAAGGCGGCCGCCGATTGGCTGGCCACCTATCAGGATGATCCGCAAAAAATTGAACAACTATCACGAGAACAATTACAAAATCAATTGCTTGCCGTTAAGGGGATTGGCAATGAAACTGCCGACGATATTCTTCTTTACGGATTCCGTAAACCCGTATTCATTGTCGATGCCTACGCCAAGCGCCAATTCAAGTGGCTTGGCTTGACCATGCCCACTAAGTACCGTCCCTTTCAAAAAGTCGTTGAGAACGATTGGCAGCTTAACTGGCAACAGGCCCAAGAGCTCCACGCCTTAATTGATACATTCGGTAAACAAATTAAAAACCAATTACAGTGGAACGAAAGCTTTATGGGCGATTTTAAACTAACTGAATAATAAAAAAGTCCTTGCCTTAAGTGTAGTTGAAAACAGCTTTCAACCAACTCTGATAATCAAACTTAAGGCAAGGACTTCTTTTTAGTTGTTTAAATTGTCGGCCCATCAATCGGCCTTTAATAAAGCACTATATAAATTCAATCTACGCACTGAACGTGGTAAAAATTGACGAATTTCGTTCCGATTAAAACCAATTACTAATTTTGAATCACTAACAATTAATGGTGCCTTTAGTAACTTAGGTCGTTCCTGAATAAGGCGCAAAGCATCAGATAACGGTAAACTTTCTAATTTACTAGCATACGTCTGATAATCAAATGCCCGCGTGGCCAACAATTCGTTTAGCCCATCCGTGGTTAACGTCAAGATCCGCTTAAACTCGTCAATTGTCAGTGGTATTTTACTCATGTCTTGTGTCGTATATGGTAATTGTTGTTTTTCTAACCACTCTTGCGCCGCCTTTGCGGAATGACAATTTGGTAATGTATAGACAGTTATCATTGATGATACCCCCTTAATATCGCAGAAAATAGTTTCTTTTTATGATTATTTCTTATGATAACCATACTACAAAACGAGATTTTGTAAACCCAAGTTTTATCAGATAGCCCTATAAGTTAACGGTTACATCTATTCACTGGCAAATTTTTGATTAACTAATGCCTTCGCAAACCTTGCAGTTGTCTCCTTAGGTCGTGTTATTGCGCTACCGACTACAACGGCTACTGCACCTAGTTTCAACATTTTTTTTGCGTCCTCTGGTGAATAAATTTTTCCTTCCGCAATTACCGGAACGTGCCGTGCACACAAAATTTTAACGAGTTCAAAATCTGGTCCTTCCTGCTGCAGGCTCTCCTGGGTATAACCACTTAAGGTCGTGCCAATAAAATCAACCCCAACTTCATAGGCTGCTAGGGCTTCCTGCAGATTAGAACAATCGGCCATTAACATTTGCTGCGGAAATTCTTCATGAATGTCACTAATGAATTCCGCAACAGTCAGTTCATCGTGCCGGGGCCGATCAGTCGCATCAAAAGCAATCACATCTACTCCAAGTGCTTCTAATTCTGCCACTTCTTTTAAAGTTGCCGTTATTACTTGCTCTTCCGGCGGATAACGGCGCTTAATAATGCCAATAATCGGTAAACTGGTCACCGCCTGAATTTCTTTAATATCCCGCACTGAATTTGCCCGAATGCCAGCCGCGCCGCCTTCCTCTGCTGCCTTGGCCATTAATGGCATAATGCCACCCTTTTCAGAATACAACGGCTCCCCGGGCAGTGCTTGACAGGAAACAATCAAGCCATCTTTTACTTGGGCAATAAACTTATTCTTGTTCATTAAATTTCACTCCTTTATCCTAGAACACCACAAAAAGCACTCCGATTTTGCGTATCAGCGTAAATTACTGAATAATTTCCATAATCATGGCAAACACAAAATTGGCCTTTCCAAACACTTCCTAACTTACTTCAAAGTTAGCATGTTCCCTTAATATTGTAAACGAATTCATAAGCATTCTAGTCTTACCTTCATTAAAAATTTATTTTAGTGATAACTAATGTATATTTCTATCTTTCCTTATCCAAAAAAATTATGCTAATAAAAAGGCAAAAATTATGCTCATTAAAAGGAGACTCTTATGCTAAACTACGCCGTTGTCCTTGTTACCTATAATCAACAAGAAAAATTACTAGCTTGTTTAGAATCACTTCAACACCAAAATTGCCCAGCAAAAAGAATTATTGTTGTTGATAATGGCTCAACTGATGATACTGGTGTTGCAATGCTAAATCTCGTTCAAAAATATCCCGAACAAATCCAGTACGTTCGCCTGGCCACAAATCGCGGTTGTGCAGGTGGTTTTCATAAAGGACTCAGACTTGCTCAACAACAGAACTTTAAATGGATTGCATTATCAACGGATGATATTACCTACCAGTCGGATTTCTTTAATCTACTAGCACAAGCAGTACATAAAAATCCAACTGTTCAATGTTTTAGTGGTAGCGTTTATCAAAGTGATGGCACCGTTGAAACTAGTCAGCGGCGAAAGTTATTGAATCATGCAACGCTAACCCAAAAAGATATTGCTGCTAAAAGATATTCGAATGAGTTCTATTTAGACTTGTTCACCTTCCGTGGGATCCTACTTAAGCGTGAACTTATCCAAGATATCGGCTTACCCAATCAAGCGTACTTCACCCAACATACTGACACTGAATACGCACTTCGAATTCGTAAGCGAACAAAAATTCTTAATGTTTCTAAGGCAATTGTCCACCACACCAATATAGCCGAACCTAATGATTGGAAAAACTACTATTTTGTACGTAACCAAATTTTAGTCTGTAAACAATATTCAAGTTCTAAACTATTCTACCTAACTATTTTATTGGGCTCTAGTTTAAAAAAAGGACTCGGCATTTTGTTAAAGCGCAAAACTGACTGGCTAGATAAGAGCACAATTTGGCATCTTTACTGGGACAGTCTGCGTGATGGTCTTTTAGGTAAAACTGGTCCAAATGATCGCTATTCACCTACTATAACCAGCTATCAAGTTAATTTGACCAATGAACAAAAATTTACGCATAAAAAACTGGTTTAAGCGCATGCTTGCTGTAGCCAAATAAAAACAACGATGTAACCCCAAAAATAAGGGCTCTATACTTTTTCCTGTTGATAGTTTACAAATGGTAAACTATTAACAGGATTTTTTGTGCCTTTGAATTTACAATTTAAGGACAGAAAAAGAGCTCACAGCCCTCATCCAAAAAATCCACCCACTACAGTATCATTTGAAAGGATATGAGAAAACCGTGAACCCTATAGACAATCATATAAAATTTGCGCTCAGTATTAAAGAC
>NZ_RHNQ01000011.1 GCF_003946275.1 Loigolactobacillus backii | reverse complement strand
CTTTCAACTAAAAATTGAACTGGCAATTTTAGTCTATAATTTAGGATTTTTTAATTTTGTGACGAACTAGCACCACGCGTGTAAAAATACAATAGCTTATCTCAATTGGTTAGTAAATTCTCACAAATTGCGCTCATTTTTTTGAAAATCCCCGTTTATTTAACAAATATTTGACGATACAACAAAAATTTAGCCGGTTGCCATCACCATAATAATGCAACACGAAGATCTGGATACAGCAGAGGGGCTGGAAGTCCAGCCCCTCCTTAAATATTTTGACATAGTCGTTAACCAAAAGGCAAGTTCTTACTGTAAATCTTAAACTTTACTATGGTTTAACTATGACTAGCCGTTTTAATAAATGCTTTGTACAAGCCCTCTGGACGAGTTGGGCGGGAAATAAATTCCGGATGATACTGACAAGCAACAAAGAAGTCATTTTGTGGTAATTCAACGATTTCAACCAAACGATCATCAGGTGAAACCCCTGAGAAAACTAAACCTTTGTCAGCCAATAGCTGGCGGTATTTGTTGTTAAATTCATAACGGTGGCGATGACGTTCTTGGATTTCGGGAACATTATTATATGCCTGTGCCGCAACTGAACCTGGTTTTAACTTACAAGGATATAGACCTAAACGTAAAGTGCCGCCAAGGTTTTCTTCCGCGTTTTGATCAGGCATTAAATCAATAACGGGTTCCGTTGAATCAGGACGCGTTTCGGATGAGCCGGCATCCTTTAGACCAGCAACATTCCGGGCAAATTCAACGCAGGCCATTTGCATGCCTAAACAGATACCTAAAAATGGTAGATTATTTTCCCGGGCGTATTTGATTGACGCAATTTTACCTTCCAAGCCACGGTCGCCAAAACCACCAGGAACCAATAAGCCATCGGCATCTTTTAAGATGGACGCAACATTATCGTCATTAACGTTTTCAGCGTTAATCCGCTCAACTTGAACATCAGTATCAAAGGCATAGCCAGCGTGTTCTAATGCCTCAACAACTGAAATATACGCATCTTTTAATTCAACATATTTACCAACTAAAGCAATTTTAGTTGTCTTCTTTAAATTATGAACTTTATCATTCAGTGCACTCCAAGCGGACATATCGGCCTTTGGCGCCGTCATCTTAAAATGTTTTAAAACAATATCATCCATGTTTTGTGCCTGTAAATTAAGCGGAATTTGATAAAGTGTATCAACATCTAAGGATTCGATAACAGCCTCAGGGTCAACATCACAGAATAAAGCAATTTTATTACGCATTTCTTGCGTAATTGGTTTTTCAGAACGAACAACCAAAACGTCTGGTTGAACCCCCATCCCCCGTAATTCATTAACCGAATGCTGGGTAGGTTTAGTTTTCATTTCACCAGCCGCCCGTAAATAAGGAATCAATGTCGCATGGACGTACAAAACATTATCGCGACCAACATCGGCCTTCATCTGCCGAATTGCTTCAATGAAAGGTAGGGATTCAATATCACCGACTGTCCCACCAATTTCGGTAATGATAATATCTGAATCAGTTGTTGTTGCTGCCCGCATAATTTTTTCCTTTAAAGCATCAGTAATATGCGGGATTACCTGAACCGTGGCGCCTAAATAATCGCCATTACGTTCTTTTTGTAAAACTTCACTGTAGATCTTACCAGTAGTCACGTTAGAATATTGATTTAAATCTTCATCAATAAAACGCTCGTAGTGACCAAGATCAAGATCAGTTTCGGCACCATCATCAGTAACAAAAACTTCCCCGTGTTGGTATGGATTCATCGTGCCGGGATCAATGTTGATGTAAGGATCAAATTTTTGAATCGTTACTTTCAAACCTCTGTTTTTTAGAAGACGTCCAAGTGAAGCTGCTACAATACCTTTACCTAGTGAAGAAACAACGCCGCCTGTTACAAAGATATACTTGGTCATATCAAAACTCCTTTAATTTTTTCTGCGGGATCCACAAACCCGGTTTTTACCAAAAAACAAAAATAAGCTCCCTATTCAAATGAACAGGGAGCTTACTAACCGTTCCGTTGGCTTTACAGATAAGACCTGTAAAGCGCCCAAGCAATATAATACATGGAAATCAAAATAGCGTCAAGTCCAAAGTGTTAAAAATGGGCATGTTTATCAAAAAATGACGGGTGGGACAAAAGTCTGGACACACGTTCTAGAGTAATAAAAGCGGCTAGGAATTTTATCCCAGCCGCTTATTGTTTCCGGATATTACGCTAGAACATGCGCCAAAAGTCTGGACCAAAACCGACTTTTGTCCCACTCCCTCGTCTATCTTTACTTAATTATTCATCATCATCGTCGTCATCTGTATCATCGTCATCAGCACTGAAGTCAGCTGAATCCGAATCATCATCCGCATCAACGTTGAATTCAGATAATTCACCTTCCATACCGTCTGGGAGGCCAGTATCTGCATCATCATCGTCAGCGTCAACATCATCAAGATCAGACGTTAAATGCTTTGGTGTAACTGCTGCATCAGTTGCATCATCATTGTCAACGTATTCAGCCTCATCATCGAGGTCAGAATCGTCATCTTCTGGATCATCATTATTATAATCGATTACATCATCGTCATCATTGACGTCAGCAAGAAAGGCGTTAACCTTCTTACGCCGCTTACGTTGTGGCTGATCTTCATCATCTTCTGGATGATTCACTTCTTCATCGACTGAATCGAATGGGTACCATGAACGTAGACCCCAAACGTTTTCGCCCAACGAAATAAAGCTGCCATCAACGTTTAAATCCGTATAGAATTGTGATAAACGGTCTCTAACCTCAGCATCAGTCTCACCAAGATAACCTTGAATAGCATTTACTAAATCGGCAAATGGTAAGACATCACCCTTTTGCTCTAAAATAGCATGTGCCACTTCGATCATTGATAATTCATTTTTCTTTTGTCCTTTAAAAACGTCGAGTTCCAACAGGTACACGTCCTTTCAGCAGTCTAACCGATAGCATACACTCTTTTATTAAAATTAGCAAGTCAAACACGTTTACATTAGTTCTTCCAGAAAAACATCAACAATACTCTCTTTAAACACTCTAAGCAGTGAAAACCAACCGCAGCCGATAATCACCTAAATGTTCATTTTGAGCAAATAATTGGTACTCAATGTAGATTTCACCAGATACTGGCTGTTCTTTAACCCGAATATTCAACCGCGGCGTAATTGTCTCAATTGGAATAGTGCCGTATGGGGTTTGGTAGTGAGCCACTAAGCGTGTATTACGACTAAAACGTAGATGTAACTGTTGGCCACTTTCTCGATCACCACGAGTTAGCTTAACGTCACCTTCAGGCTCCACCTTAAGTGTGACTGGAATTAAGGAACCATCATCCTCAGAAGTTTCCTTATAGCGAATATATAATGTTTGACCCATTTTTACCAGTTGGCCGGCTTCATCAAAAACGTGTTGCGTTTCTTCATCATCTTGAGTTACAAATGTTTCTAGATGAATTGCAATTGGTAAACCAGTTGATAAATCCATGACTTATAACCTTCTTTATTTAGACTTTGTGAATATTATAAGTCATTTAACAACCTTTGCCAAAGAAAGCTAACCTTTATTAATAAATGCTTAAAGCCAAATTTATTCTAGACAGGTATAATGAAAACAAAGATCAATCAAAGGAGTTATTCAAATGTCTTATCGTAACCAACTACTAAAAAGAGAAAAGGTTTTTCGCGATCCTGTTCACAATTATATTCACATCCAACACCGTGTCATTCTAGATTTAATAGATACTAAGGAATTTCAACGCTTACGCCGGATTAAGCAATTGGGAACGGCCTCATTTACCTTTCATGGTGCTGAACATAGTCGCTTTGGTCACTCACTTGGTGTTTACGAAATTGCCCGCCAAATCTGTGATAATTTTGCCCGCAATTTTCCTAGCCAAGAACCTGGTGATGGGCTGTGGGACGACTCAGAACGCTTAGTCGTTTTATGCGCCGCTTTACTTCACGATATTGGCCATGGCCCCTATTCACATACTTTTGAACATATTTTTCACACTAATCATGAGCAAATTACTGTAGCCATCCTGACTTCTCCAGAAACTGAAGTTAACCACGTTTTGCGCCGAGTTAGCCCAGATTTTCCCGAACAAGTAGCCAGCGTCATCACACATGACTACCCTAATCCACAAGTTGTCCAAATGATCTCAAGCCAAATCGACGCCGATCGGATGGATTATCTATTGCGGGATGCTTACCACACTGGAACTGAATACGGTAAGTTTGACCTCACCCGCATCTTACGGGTCATGCAGCCTTACAAGGATGGAATCACCTTCTCAATGGAAGGGATGCACGCAGTTGAGGACTACATCCTTAGTCGCTTCCAGATGTATATGCAAGTCTACTTTCACCCTGTTTCTCGTTCCATGGAAGTTATCTTAGAACATTTACTCAAACGGGCTAAATTACTTTATGATCGTCATGCTCTAAGTGAAAGCTTTATTCCGCACCTATTAGTTCCATTTCTTGAAGATGATTTCACCTTAGCGGATTATCTAAAATTAGATGATGGGGTGCTAACCACTTACTTTATTCATTGGCAGGATTCCAGTGACCCAATTCTCAGTGATTTAGCCTACCGCTTTTTAAATCGGCGCCCATTAAAATCGGCGCAAGTAACTGAGGACACCAAGGATTTAGTCCCAATTTTGCAAAAGAAGGTCGCCGCCGTCGGTTATGACGCTAATTATTACACTGCAATCAACAATAGTTTTGACTTGCCTTATGATGCGTACAATCCAAAAGCAGCCAATCCAAAGACCCAAATTGAGATTAGTCAACCCGATGGTAGCTTGATTGAATTATCAACCTTAAGTGATATTGTTGCGGCAATCAGCGGTAAATTTACTGGTGATGAGCGCTTCTTCTTTCCCAAAGAAATGTTGGCAGAAACAACTGATAATCTCTTTGCTGAGACCTATGACAGTTTTCAACAACATATCTTAAATGGTACCCTAATCCACACTTCAGATTAGAACGTGTCCTTGAAAGTGTTTCTAGGGCGCTGAAGCCATTGTCTAATTGCCCAGCGGTGAGTTGGTCGTTTTAGCTTTTGCTGCGCCTCTTTAACTGGCATCCAAGAAATCCGATTAAAGTCGCCTTCCAAGGGTTCCTGAATTTTCACAAAATTTTTGCCAGAATAAAAGTGGGCCGGATGATAATAGCCACTGTGCCGAAAAGTTGAATAGAAGTATTCACTAGCCGCACCCAGATAACAATTAATGGTGATAGTACCGCCAACTTCTTCAATGAGTTCCCGCGAAATAGTTGCAATATCATCTTCGCCGGCTTCAATACCGCCGCCAGGAAGTAAAAATGTTTTATTCGGTGGTGATACGACAAGAATATTTTCTTCACTTACATCAGGGATAACAATATACGCACCAATTCGTTTTTTATACTGAATTGCCGGGTCTTTTTTTCCAAAAACAATCTCCGGTGCCATGATCAAGCCTCCTTAATGTTCTAGTGTCCATTTTTACAT
Source organism: Loigolactobacillus backii (assembly GCF_003946275.1). GTDB lineage: Bacteria > Bacillota > Bacilli > Lactobacillales > Lactobacillaceae > Loigolactobacillus > Loigolactobacillus backii. The sequence continues at coordinate 40,524 of NZ_RHNQ01000011.1, read as the reverse complement.
TACTAAAGCTATTTAATTGTTCTCATTATAACTAACTCACTTCTACTTGGGAAGATTACTCACCCAAATGATAATCATTAATTAAGAAGTATTTCAAAAAAACGTGGTGTCCCCGAGCAACTATTAGCTGTTCGAGCACACCACTTTTTTTTGACCATAATCTTATTTTCAGATCGCGTTTACTTTAATTGTTTAATTGCCAACATTAATTCTGGACTGTAATCGTTTCTGATCACCGTATTAATACCTTGCTTCTTTAAAACATCAAAGAAGGCCAATTGGCGATTGCGTGAACTAGCTGCGTAACGGCTATCATCCTCAAGTGCCTGATAAGGAATCAAATTAACGTAAGCCAAATGATGAATATCTTTTAGTAGGTTAACTAGTTGTAAGGCATCTTCCGGCTGATCGTTGACGTCTTTCAGCATTACATATTGGAACGTAATCCGCCGGTTAGTCCGATCAACGTAAAAGTGAACCGCGTTAAATAGCCTATCCAAACTCCAGTCCCGGTTGGTTGGTACCAAGCGACTGCGCAAATCATTACTAGGTGCATTTAAAGTGATTGCCAAGTTAACTTGAAGGTCAACGTTAGCAAACCTTTGAATCTTATCAGCTAACCCATTAGTCGTCACCGTCATGTGGCGGGCACCAATTTCAAGCCCCGCCTGATCGTTAACAATTTTTAGAAAGCCTAGCACACTTGTAAGATCTGCCAGTGGTTCCTGACCGATCACCATAATATGGCTAATTCGTTCGTCAGTTTCCTTTTCATCCAGATAATGTTGCAAAGTTACTACCTGAGCAACTAATTCGCCAGTGGACAAATTACGTTCATCATCGTCATCAGCCTGGCTAGCAACATAAGCGGACAAGCCATAATCATGGTGCATTAAAGTCGTTGTAATATTAGCGCCATCGGCCAATTGAAATGAATAATCAGTTGCTGCCTGTTGTTCCTTTTCTTTCACCAGCGTTAGTGGGTTAAATGAAAAGTTCTCCGTTAATTTAGCTATTGTCGCCTTTGACAAATTTGTCATGGCTTCAAAACTAGCGGCCCGCTTATTATAAAGCCAATCCCAGGTTTGAGTTGCCCGGAATTTTTTTTCACCGGCATCAAGGAACCACTGAAGAAGTTCTTTCTTAGTTAAGCCGTAAATGGTTGTTTTTATCATTTTTATATTTTCCTCACTTTTTAAAAGTCTACGCTTCATACTAATCTATGTTGAGTTAGCTTTCAAGCCAACCTCTGCTGAACGACAGAAATCGCCATTGAAATTAAGCAAAAATTTTGTGCTGCTGTTATCTATTTGTATAATAGAGATAGGTTCCATATAAGATAATTGTTATCCAAGGAGGGCAAGTATGTTAAAAGAATTTCGTGATTTTATTATGCGCGGTAACATAATGGACTTAGCAGTTGGGGTTATTATAGGTGGTGCCTTTACTACCATTGTCAAATCACTGACAACTAACTTGATCAACCCAATTTTAGCATTAGTCGTTGGTAAAGTAGATTTATCCAGTTGGGTCGTTAACGTTGGCCAAACCGAATTCAAAGTTGGTTCATTTTTGAACGACGTTATTAACTTCATCATCATTGCCTTTATTGTTTTCTTATTAATAAAGGCTCTGAAACGTGTACAAACAATGTCCGGCCATGAGAAACAAGAAGAAACAATCGAACCAACTCAAGAAGAACTTTATTTAAAAGAAATTCGCGATCTTTTAGCCAGTAAAACAACAACTAGTGGCACGCCTGGTGTCACACCAGACAAAACTGAATGAACTAGCAAAATCGTTAAAGCACAGAAATTATAAAGCATCCACTTTTTACGAAGAACTAGAGCGTGTTTGAAAAAGCGTTCAGATTCTGAAGTCTAGCCTAAACAGACGAATCACCTTTTCCAAACATGGTTCCACTAAATTGGCCGAAGAGAAACTAATGAAGTCATTTTCCAAACACAACCTAAACTCAGTAAAAAAGTTGTCGTGACGAGGCTGGGACAAAAGTCCTGGCCTTTTACTATTTCCGAGTATTACTCCAGAACATGGACCAAAAGTCTGGGTTCACATGCCAAACCAACTTTTGTTCCACTCCTATGCCTCCGGCTTTTCTTCGGTTCTAACTATTAGGCCATATTTTGTAAACTAGTTTAATTACCTAAGTAAAAATCCACCAACGATAAGCAACGAAAGGCTGATAACTAAATGCCACCAACGATTCATAGCAACTAAAGCAACGTATTCCCGCAAAGTCCCCCACAATAGATAATTAGGTGGTGTAGGTGCACTCACCAATTGACAGGAAATACGTAATCGGCGGGCGTATAATCCAGTTCGAAAAATATGAAAATTACTAGTTATTATTGTTAAATCACCGGAAATCAACTGCCTGGTATAACTAAGATTTTCCAAAGTTGACGTTGCCTTTACCTCTTGAATAATTCGCTTACTAGGAATTTTATGCCGCTGCAAATACTCGGCCATCGCGGCGGCCTCTGTACGTGGTTCATCGCTGCCCTGTCCACCAGAAACAATAATTTTAGGTTTAATGGTAAGTTGCTGGTATAGCCGAACCGCCCGATCTAACCGCCACTGTAAAACTTGCGAAACATAGCCATCACGGCGTAACCCTGAGCCCAGAACCAATAGGTATGGTGTTGCCGGCCTTTTAAACGAAATAATATCCAGTAACGTCCCCGCAAGGTAGGCGACAAACCCAACAGCAAAATAGCCAATAATCAACCACGATAGCTTTACGCCGACTGAATTGGTAAAACTAAAAATAATCGTCACAATTAACCAACAACCAGCACTAAATAACAAACAACGTTGAAGTTTGCTTAAATGCAAACGGTAACTTAAAAATAGCATGCCACAACCAATTGCGCCAACACTTAAATAACTGACTATGCGAATTAACGCTAGACCGCCATTTTTAAAAAAAGGTGGACTAGCCGCATACCCCATCCAGATCAAGCAACCACCAATTAAAACCACAAGATAGCCATTAAGCAGGAGGCGACGATCATACCAAGTTAAACCAAGCAATAAAATAATCGAAATAATTAACCACCTTAGTAACACATTCTCTCCTCCTTAATCACTAACTCACCATTACTATATTAACGCTAAGGAACGCCTGGAAAAGCGTTCACACTAAATTAATCAGGTAAGTACTAGTAAAGAAATTTCCCAAACCCGACCAAGGCAAAAATTAGGGTTTTAAATTTAGTTTTAGAAAAGCGTGGAACGAAAATTAATTTTCGTTCCACGCTTACCGTTACTTTTATTTAATTACTTAGAGCGTACCTTAAACCTATTTTTACATAGTCTCGCATGTACTTAACACACGCTCCAAACCAAGTCACGCTTGCAAATTACTTTTGCTAGTATTTACTAAATGATTTGGCCTAAACATACTCTGAATCTAAACGTTTTTCCAAACACTCGCTAAGCGTCTTTATGAAATTTATTCTCAAATAATGGACTAACTGGCTTATTTTCGTGAATACGTTTAATCGCATCACCCATCAATGGGCCAACTGAAATTTGGACAACTTTATCAATTAATTTTTCTTTTGGTAATTGAATTGAATCCGTCACAACTAATTGCTTAATTGCGGAATCAGAAATTCGTTGAATCGCTGGACCAGAAAGAACGGGGTGTGTGGCGCTGGCATAAACTTCGGTTGCACCAGCATCCATCAAAGCTTGGGCACCTAAAGTAATCGTGCCGGCCGTATCAATCATATCGTCAATCAGGATACACTTCTTACCCTTAACGTCACCAATAATGTTCATTACTTCAGCAACGTTAGCTCGTGGACGGCGTTTGTCAATAATTGCTAATGGCGCCTTTAAAAATTCAGCTAGCTTACGTGCCCGCGTTACGCCACCATGATCAGGTGAAACAACAACGGCATCCTTATCAACACCATGTGTTAAGAAGTAGTCAGCAATCAAGGGCGCTCCCATCAAATGATCAACTGGAATATTGAAAAATCCTTGAATCTGTGCCGCATGTAAATCTAAAGCTAAAATTCGCGTGGCTCCGGCCATTTCTAACATATTGGCAACAAGCTTAGCCGTAATTGGTTCCCGGGAACGTGTTTTACGATCCTGCCGAGCATAACCATAATAAGGAATAACAACATTGATTGAAGCAGCCGATGCGCGGCGTAATGCATCAATCATAACCATCAATTCCATTAGGTTATCATTAACTGGTGCCGATGTTGATTGTATAACGTAGACTTGATCACCACGAATACTTTCTTCAATGTTGATCCGAATCTCACCATCACTAAACTTAGTAACAGTTGTTTTGCCTAATTCAACACCAACTTCTTGCGCAATCTTCTCCGCTAATGGCTTATTAGAATTCAAAGCAAAGATTTTTAGCTTCGGATCAAAATAATGTTCTGACATAAGAGCCTCCATTTATAATTTTAGTGCGCTTCAACAAATCACCAAATAATTCACTGTTTATCGAGTAAAACACTCAGTTCCAATGATATTCAATTTACAACAACAAATCAAGCGTCAGTTAAAAAACTAATATTATTTTCATGAAAGCCTAATTTTCTGGCTCATGTGGTAATTTATCCCAGTAATTTGGTTTGTTCACCTGTCGGGCACGAGCAATGGCCATATCATGAAAATCAACATCGGCCGTAATCGTTGATCCAGCCGCAATAAAGGCGTGATCGGCAACCTTAACCGGCGCCACAATATTCGCGTTACTACCAACAAATGCCCAGTCACCAACGTCTGTGTGGTGTTTATCCAAGCCATCATAATTAACAAAGACAACGCCGCAGCCAACGTTGATGTGTTGACCCAAAGTTGCGTCGCCAACGTAAGTGAGGTGCCCGACCTTCGTGTAAGCGCCAATCTGAGCATTTTTAACTTCACAAAAGTTCCCAATATGAACGTATTCGCCAATTTCTGAGTTAGGCCGAAGATGACTCATTGGGCCAATATTACTGTGGGCATGCATAACCGATTTTTCAATTGTTGAACTGGTTATCGTCACGTCAGCACCAATCTTAGCGTCACGTAATTCTGAGTGTGAACCAACGTAGCAATCTTCACCGATTTCTGTTTGTCCTTTTAACAATACACCGGCCTCAATTGTTGTGTCGGCACCAATCTTAACCCCAACATCAATCCGCGTCGTTGTAGGATCAATTAGCGTGACACCATTGGCCATATGTTCGGCGTTGATCCGGCGCTGCATCACCCGTGTTGCGTTAGCAAGCGCTCCCCGGGTATTGACGCCCATGGATTCTTCAAAATCTTTCATTTTAAAAGCCGAAACAATTTCACCTTTTTGCTTCAAAATTCCAATAACATCGGTTAAATAATACTCACCTTGGGCGTTGTCATTACCAACCTCATGCAATGCAGCAAATAATGTTTTGTTGTCAAAGCAATAAACACCGGTATTAATTTCATTAATTGCTGCTTCTTCTTTACTAGCGTCCTTTTGTTCAACAATCTTTTCAACAACACCTAAATCATTCCGAATAATCCGGCCATAGCCAGTTGGATCATCCGCAACTGCGGTTAAAACAGTTGCCTTAGCACCCTTTTCTTTATGGTACTCAAAGAGTTGCTCAAAAGTCTTGGCAGTGAGCAGCGGTGTATCACCACTGACGACTAGGGTCATACCATCTAGATCGCCTAACACTGGTTCCCCGCGCAATACAGCATCGCCAGAACCTTTTTGTTCTGCCTGTAAAACGTACTCAGTTCGTTTGCCTAACACCGCTTCAACTTCACCGGCACCATGGCCAACAATCGTAACCACTTTGTCCGGATTAATCTGCTCAACCTGCGTTAAAACGTGATCTACCATTGGCCGACCACAAACTGGGTGCAATACTTTGGCTAACTTTGATTTCATGCGCGTACCCTGACCAGCCGCAAGAATTATTGTGTACCGAGACATCATTAAAAACGCTCCATTCTTATCCAATTCATTATTTTACTTCTTTATCATATCCTAGAAAAATTAAAGCAACAAGGTACTAGGTCAAACTTATTGATTTTTAATAGCCGGGTACCAAATTAATGTAAAGGTGCTTCGGTGCCGTAATTTTATCTTCCTCTGGTACAACAAGATTATAGTGACTTGGCTGGTATTTTTGATCAAGGTATTTCTTAGTTAAAAAAATTAGCTGATCAATTGCTGCCTTTTGCTTCGGACTTAGCTTAACAAAATTCTCAACGTGTGCCTTAGGAATAATTAACATATCACCTTTTGCTCGTGGCTTATCCGAAAAAAAGGCACCGGCTAGTTTATTTTCTAAAACAAAATCTTCCCTTTGACAATAAGTACAATCCATGGGCCTCAAACCCCCTTAATTTAATAATTAATCTATAACTCCTAATATAAACGTAAATTCAATTAAAACTAGCTTTGTTACACAAAAGTAATTTTAAAATACGATCAAGCGTGTGTTTGAAAATAAGCTTCAGATGAGAATGTTCTTTATTTCGTAGCGGACGGCTCCTCCAGTCAGTTATAATAATTGACTGGAGGAGCCTTCAGGTACACACGGCTCATACTTAGGAAGTGTTTGAAAAAGCACCAGGTTCCGGGCATTACTGACAATGTCGATTGGACTTGGATAAACCAAAGTCTGAAGCGCAACCTAAGGCGCTAATAATTTTGATGTTCAGACGTTGTCCGTTCAACTACTACTTCGCAAGTATGGCTAGTTATTTGCAAATAACTTTTGCTGCCTCGAATGTTATCTATTCTTGTGGCAAAATTCGCCAAGGAGCACAGTTACAAAGTCCATAACTGCTCGCGACTAAGTTCGTTTCGGTCACCACAGGAATCTGCTTTTCAAACACGGTTACACCAAATTAGTCAGGGAAATACTAGTTAAAGCATTTTTCAAACATAGCCTAGGGAATACCAATAATGGCTCAACCTTACTTGGCAATTGCAATAGACAACGTCATTGATAGGTGTGCGCCTGGTTCGCCAAAAATAGCTATTAAAAGTTGGGAGGTATTAGAAGTAGTGCAGAAAAAGACGCTAAGTTTAAAATGGCTACTATTAGGATCGCTAATCACCAACACTGGGATTAGTTTTATTTGGCCACTAACAACAATTTACATGCATGAATACTTGCACGAAAGTTTAACTACGGCCGGAATTGTTTTATTTGCCGATTCATTATTTATGATCATCGGTAATTACCTTGGTGGCCTTTTATTCGATCGCTGGAATCGTTACTACACGACGCTTTGTGGTATTAGCTTGGCTACGATCGCCACCGGTTTTTTGATCTTCTTCCACGGTTGGCCTGCCTACCCACTATTTCTAATTTTATCTGGTTTGGGAAACGGAATCGTGGCCACTTGCATTAATTCTTTTGCAACGGTTGTGGCCGGACGACCAGCTAGCTATGTCTTTAACCTTTTATACTTTACAAATAACTTAGGCCTTGTCCTAGGAACGTTGATAGTTGGTTTCATTTTACCCTATGGTATTACCTACATTTTCGTCTTAGCGTTCAGTTTATTCGCGCTATTTTTAATTGTTGCCGCCATTACCTACCGCGTTGATCCAATTAAGAACCCAATTAATAGGGCAAAGGCCGCAACTCAAGTACTCAATCGACGCAGTCAACACCAAATCTTTTTGCTATTATTTACCTTATTCGTTACTTGGGTGGCCTACGAACAGTGGCAAAGCAATATTGCCGCCTACATGGTTGCCCACCAAATGACCGTTAAAGATTACAGCCTTCTTTGGACATTTAACGCCGTCTTAATTGTTTTATTACAGCCAATTTTAACTTATTTCGATCAGTTTTTACTAAAGCATTTACACGGTAGAATGTACCTTGGGTTTACACTCTTTGCATCGTCTTTTGCCTTACTTTTAATCGCCAAATCATACCACCTTTTTATTTTAGCAATGGGCGTCTTAACGATTGGCGAAATACTAGCACTACCTGCTGTTTCGACCTACGTTGATCAACGTGTGACCTTAAGCCAAAAGGGACGTTACCAAGGTCTTGTCAACGTCTTTGCTTCGGCGGGCCGCGCAGTTGGTCCTTTAGTTGGTGCCACAATTATTGAATCTAGCTCCTACCAACTAGTCTTCCTACTTTGTGTGTGCAGTATATTACTGGCCACTGTGTTCTTTGCCTTGGGTAATCGAACAACCGGCGAAAAGCAAACAAATAACCAATAATATCCGCAAAAAAACGACCAGCAAATATCTCGCTAAAAGCGTAGATACTTGCTGGTCATTTTTATCGATTCTGTGTTGTAACGGTACTAATTTGTTTAGTATGACTTAATCGTTCATAAATTAACCGATCATTATGAAACAACATACTCACTAAAACGTGAACACAAAAGACGGCGGCCAAGATAGCCATTACCAAAGTTAGCAATAAATAAAAATCGACCTGGCGGTAAGGTGCATGTAATGCCGCCCGGGCCATTCTTGGAAACCAGTAAACAAACACCGGTAAAATTCCCAGGTAAAGAACGCTTTGGCGGACTAACAATTGACCTACCGTAATACTAGTTGCCTTGGCCTTATTACTCACCATTTGAATTCGGACGAACCATTTTCCAATTGTCATTCCATTAGTAAGTAACGGAATTAAGACAAAATAACCAAGTACCATCACAATGTAGATACCAGTTAGATATTGTCTCAGTCCAAAAATACCTAGCAGCCGGTGAACAGCGACAACACTAGTAACCGTGGCCATTAAAACAATACCCCAATCAATAATAAAGGCAATAAACCGACGGGTATAACTTACCCGTTTTCCCTTTTTTGAATCAGCAATACTCATATCTGAATACGATGGGAATAGCTTAATAAAAATTGGTGCTAAGAAATAGCCCAAGATGCCACCTAATGTGTTTATTAATAAATCATCAACGTCGAATAGCCGATAAGGCCGGACGTACAAACCATATAAACCAGTTAACTGCGTGGTTTCAAAAAATAACGTTAAACAAAAGGATAGTAAAATCGTCTGTTTTAACGAACGTTGAAAGTAATAACGTAGGTAAATGCCAAAGGGAATCGTTAGTACAAGGTTAAAAAACGGTTGTGTGAATCCTGGTTGCTTTAGGGCCGGTAAATAAGTGCTTGGGTGTAATGGCTGTAATACTGTGTTATCAAAGAATTGGCGAAACACCATTAACGGCTGTAAGTTATACTTTGGCGTGGTTAACAGCGCCACACTTGTCCGTGTTGGCAATGGTAAAATAATTAGAAAATAGGCCGACAATAAATAAAAGACAAATGTATACAGCACAAAAGCACGCCAAAAAGTTAACGCACCGTAACGCCGATACTGTAATACCAAGAACGGTATTGTAATAACCAACGCAAGCGGTGGAAAAACAAGTAAAGCCATTTTAATGGGAAACAAATAGCTGGCCACTTAATCACCCTCAAACTTTTTAATGTTTAAATGCGCGTTGTAAATAATTACCCGCCTTAACGTGGATAGTATCACTCTGACTGTTTACTTTATCTACTGATAATAACGCAGTGTAATCATCAATCGCCCGTGGACCATCAAAGGTTGATTCAGCAAATACGGTTATACCAACTAATTCAGCTTCAAATTCCGTAATCAGGCTGCGCATACCGTTAACTGTACCGCCACCCTTCATAAAGTCATCCACAACCAGTACTCGTGCGCCACGCGGTAGACTACGTTTCGATAATTCCATCTTTTCAACACGTTCTGATGAACCAGAAACGTAATTGACACTTACCGTTGAACCTTCCGTAATTTTTGAATCCCGTCGAACGATAACAAAAGGAACATTTAAGTACATTGAAACGCTTTGAGCAATGGGCACGCCCTTAGTCGCAACTGTCATAACTGCATCAATCTTTTGATCGACATACTGCGTGGCGATTAGACGTCCAACTTGGCGCAACACTTCTGGTTGTCCAAGTAAATCGGACAAATAAACGTAACCACCAGGTAACAAACGACTTTGTTCAGCCAAACGCACTGTCATTTCAGTAATAAATTGTTTTGCTTCTTCTTCACTAATTGTCGGAATAAAACGGACACCACCTGCGGCCCCAGGTACCGTTTCAAGAATCCCTGTCCCCCGTGTTGCAAAGGTTCGGCGGATAATGCCTAAATCTTCACTTATCGATGATTTTGCAGATTCGTAGCGCTTTGCAAAGAAAGTTAGCGGAATCAACGTATGCGGTCTTTCCAGTAAGTAATGAGTAATATCAATCAACCGTTCACTTCTTCTGATCTTCATAAGTACACCTCAATTTTCATTTTCAAAAAGTTTGCTTACTCATTATAAAGATATTATTCTTAAAAAACTAGCGATTTACCCAAATTAGCCTAAATTGTTCGGAAATAATTAGAAATCAACCGAAATTTGAATTAAAAAGAAGCAGTAAGACCATTTAATCCCATCAATGTTTTAATGTAAGGAGTGAACTAGGTAAACCTCCTGGCAAAAACCGCGCATACTGTTGTAAATGTGTTGGGCCCAAATTGTTTATTACATAAGCTAAAAATAGTTGAGCTACTACCGACATCGACCCCAAATTGGCGTATTTTGGCCGCCGCCTTCTCCGTAATCATTGCTTTGCCCCAAGCCGTTTTTAATTTGTTTCTTATTATACTGATTTTTCAGTAAATAAAAAGAGCAAAAAAAATAAGCAACAGCAGTCGCTAATCTAGGCCAAACAACCTAACAGACTGCAATATCACTCACTTAAATTTTTATTTACGATGCAACGTTTTGCTTATCATCATCGAACTTGATTTCAATAGACTTTGTAAGAAGATCCGCATAGCTATATGAAACACGTTCAAAAGAATTTTCTTCTTGATCTAAGTCTACAACAAATACTGCAGGATAAGTTTCGTGAAGAATTCCTTTTCGCTTAGTGATTTTCTTGCGTCCAGCCTGCGCAACGACCATCATTTTTTGTCCGACTTTGCTATCGAGATTTTCCTTAATGCTCGCTAGTGTAATTGGCATTCGTTTCACCTCTTCTTAAGATGAATATTAGTATAACACGATTTTACAAAATTTGCAATTATACCACAAGCCGTTTTTCGTTGCAACTTAAATATCCCAATGAATTTTCTAGTAGCAGTTACAAATTTATTGCGTTTGCCAAACGGACAAAGTCAGTAATGCTTAATTGTTCAGCACGCTTACCAGGACTAATATCAACCGCCGTTAAGGCCGCCGTCAAGTGCTCACGGGTAGATTCATCCTTCCCATAGAGCGCCAGTAAATTATTCCACAAACTCTTACGCCGTTTAGCAAAGCTCCCTTTGACCAATCGTGAAAAAGCCTTAAAGTCATTAGCACTTTCCGTACAATCTGTTCGCTTGGTTAGTGAAACGATCGCCGAATCAACATTAGGTTGTGGTACAAAAACTGTCTTTGGCACAATATGGGCAATATCAACCTGCATTCGGTACTGAACGGCAACCGTTAATGAGCCATAAACCTTGTTTCCCGAATCAGCGGCCAAACGTTCCGCAACCTCACGCTGCATCATTACCACAATTTGTGTGAAATCCAAATCACTGTCTAATAACCGCAATAAAATAGGCGTCGTGATGTAATACGGTAAATTAGCAACTACCTTAATTTGGTGCTTTCCATCCAAATGGTCACGAACGAGTGTCGCCAAATCACTTTTTAATACATCCTGATTAATCACCGTTACATTTTTATAGGCGGCTAACGTATCCGCTAAAATCGGAATCAAACGTTGATCAATTTCTAGCGCGAGAACCTCATGAGCACGTTGCGCCAATTGTTCAGTTAGGCTACCGATTCCTGGTCCAATTTCAATGACATCATCCGTCGTAGTTAAATCGGCCGTAGTAATAATTTCATTTAAAATTGCTGGTTCAGTTAAAAAGTTTTGGCCAAGACTTTTTTTAAACGATAAACCATAAGTATCTAAAATCTCCCGCGTACGACTGCGAGTGCCGATCGGCCGTTCATCCTCTGCCATTATTTTCCTCCTAAGTTCTATTTAGTCTATTTTGCATCAAGCCGCAAAATCCTATTTCCGGAGGATGTCCATTCTTCTAGCACGAAAACCGTGCACGCGAAACATGGCCCTCCTAAGTTCTATTTGGTCTATTTTTGTTCACTTAAATCACTATCTTTTTGAACTTGTTTCATCGCGGCCGCAAACTCGGCTTCACTAATCTGAAATAACTGTAGCCGTTTATATAGTTGTTTGCTGTTGGTATAACCAATTTGTAAAATATTTCCCAGCCGTTGCCGTCGATCCTTTGCGTTCGGACCTGCCGTCAATCCCATTGCCTGTAAGACCTGCCGCGAAATAATGGGCTTAGCAGTAGTTGGCATTTGCGTATATAAATGCGCTAAAGCGTGCTTAATGGCTTTGTTGCCAGCATGTTCAACCCCTAAGCTACTTTTATGTTTTTCCGGCTGAGCTTGCCCTTGAGACAAAAAGGCGTGTTTGATACCAGGAACCTGAGCCGAAATCGTTTTACGGATTTTTTCTCCAGGCGAATCAGGATCGGTAAACACAATCACACCGCGCCGCTTTTGGGCCGTGGCAATAGCAGTCAACGTGGCGTCACTAATTTCTGAGCCATTGGTTTCTATCGTATCAGAATTTACAACCTGCTGTAGGCGCCGTGTATCATCACGTCCCTCAACTACAATAATTTCTTTGATTTTTTCCTCAACCATTGGCCACTACTCCAAAAAATCGGCTTGCGTTACGGTAACTTTGCGCGGCCACTGTGGTAACTTCCTCTTGCCGTAATTTTGCAATTGCTTCAACAACGTAGCGTGTGTACCCCGGTTGATTTTGTTCGCCACGATGTGGTTCTGGTGTTAAATATGGGGCATCCGTCTCAACTAAAAAGCGATCAGCCGGTACTAATTTAGCGGACTCGTGTACTTCAGGTGCATTTTTAAAACTAACAACGCCACTAAAAGAAATCATTAAACCAAGATCGAGAAATTTTTGTAACCATTCGGCGTTACCATTAAAGCTATGCATAACTCCGCCAATATCTCGAATATCGGCCGCTTTTAAAATTCGGTAGGTATCTTCAAAAGCATCCCGTGTGTGGATTGAAATTGGTAAGTGTAACGTCTTAGCAAGTTCAATTTGGCGAGTAAAAATTGCTCGTTGTTGTTCATGATGCTCCTTATCCCAATGGTAATCTAGGCCAATCTCACCTAGGGCGACCACTCTGTCATCCTGGAGTTGTGTCACTAAATGATCCTCAACTTGCTGATTATAAGTTAACGCCTCTTCTGGGTGCCAACCAATCACGGCGTATAAGTTGGCGTACTGATGTGCCAAATCAAGTGCTCCTTGATTCAAGGTTGCGTCAGAGCCGACAATTGCCATTTTTGTCACGCCTAGATCTTGAGCACGCTTGATATATTCTGGTACTTTCCCAGCAAACGCTTGATCATTTAAATGTGTGTGTGAATCAAATATCTGCATTTTTTATCTCTCTTTCTAGAACAAAAAAAGAATAGCCGCCATTTTAAATAAGTTTTCTTCAGTATAAAAGCACTGACGTGGTTCTGCAAATTCTATTCCACAACCAAATCCAGTTTACTGATCACTCTTCAAAATAGCTGCTATTCTTCCTAATTAACTAATTAATGCACCGGCGGGAATCGACTCGCTAATCGTTATTAATTGAACCTTACCTTCATGCTCAGCCGAAAGTAACATGCCTTGGCTCAGCTGACCGCGCATTTTACGTGGTTTCAAATTAGCAACGATTATTACGTGCTTACCTACGAGCTTTTCAAAGTCAGGATAGTATTCGGCAATTCCTGATAAAATTTGCCGATCTTGATTATCCCCAGCGTCCAAGCGAAATTGTAATAATTTATCGGCGCCTTCAACTTTTTGGACTTGCTTAATTACCGCAACTTTAAGTTCATTTTTATCAAAATCATCAATTTTGATCTTGCTCTTGGTTAGATTCAATTCCGTTGTTGCGGGATCCCAATTGGCGGTCTTTGCTACTGAACGATCTTTTTTGTTGGTACCAACCGTCTTTTTCATCTGTTCTTGAATATAGGCAACTTCAGCGTCCATATCCAATCGTGGGAAAATCGGTGTTCCCTTAGCAACAACCTTAGTGTTTGCTGGGAAATTGCCGTAAACTAACTTTTTCGCTGTATCATCGGCAAAATCTAAGCCTAATTGCTGGAACATTTCCTTTGGTGCATGCGTCATAACCGGTTGCAATAGCAAAGCAACTATCCGTAAAGTTTCCGCCAAATGAACAAGAATACTATCTAAGGCAGGTTTCTGGGTTGGATCCTTAGCTAATTTCCACGGCTCTGTTTCATCAATATATTTATTAGCCCGACTAATTAAACGCCAGACTTCATCTAAGGCATCCGAAAAATGCAGCGCAGTCATGTTGTCATCGTATTTCTGCAACACTTCATTAGCAGTCTTAGTCAGATCGGCATCAAAATCAGTCCCGTTATCCACCCAAGCCGGAACTTGACCATCATCATACTTGTTGATCATAGCAATCGTACGGTTAAGTAAATTACCTAAATCATTGGCCAAATCATAATTAATCCGCGCAACAAAATCTTCCGGCGTGAAAACACCATCATTGCCAAACGGAATTGCTCGCATCAAATAATAACGCAAAGCATCAAGCCCATAACGTTCAACTAACATTTCTGGATAAACAACGTTACCCTTAGATTTAGACATTTTACCGTCCTTCATCATCAACCAACCATGGCCAAAGATTTTCTTTGGTAACGGTAAACCAAGGGCCATTAAAATAATGGGCCAATAAATTGTGTGAAAACGAACAATTTCTTTACCAACTAATTGAACGTCAGCCGGCCAATACTTCTTAAACAAGTGATCATCAGGGGTCCCGTAACCTAAAGCCGTTATATAGTTTAATAAGGCGTCGACCCAAACATAAACCACGTGCTTATCGTTACTCTTGATTGGCACTCCCCAATTAAAAGTTGTCCGTGACATTGCCAAGTCTTCCAGCCCCGGTTCGATAAAGTTCTTCAACATTTCCTTTTTACGTGAAACTGGTTGAATAAAATCAGGATGCTCATCGTAATACTTAACTAACCGATCAGCGTACTTGCTCATTTTGAAGAAATAAGACTCTTCTTTAACTAGCTGAACTTCATGGCCACTTGGTGCTTTACCACCAATAACCTTACCAGCAGCATCCCGGTAAACCTCGGCCAACTGTGATTCTGTGAAGTATTCTTCATCAGAAACCGAATACCAGCCCACGTACTCACCTAGATAAACATCACCTTGCTTAATCAACTGTTCAACAATATTTTGAACGGCCTTAACGTGGTAGTCATCGGTTGTTCGGATAAATTTATCATTAGAAATTTCTAGTAATTTCCACAACTTTTTAACGTCGGCCGCCATGCTGTCAACGTATTCCTGGGGACTAATATTCATTTCCTCTGCTTTTTGTTCAATTTTTAGACCATGTTCATCTGTGCCGGTTAAATAAAAGACATCATACCCCTGTAATCGCTTATAACGTGCCAAAACATCACACGCAATCGTTGTGTATGAATTACCAATATGCAGCCGTCCGGATGGATAATAAATTGGTGATGTGATATAAAATGTTGGTTTCTTTTCTGTTGTTGCCATATAATCTAACTCCCTTAATTCAGTTTAATGAGCGTTGTGCACAAATGAGCGCAAGCCATACTAACCCGCCGTTTTAAACGTTAGGGCCTTTTCAAAAGTATACCATAAAAGACTCTGCGTCATCACGCTATCTTCGTGGTGTTACCTGCCGAAAGGCGCAATTCATAACATGATCGTTAATCAGCCCAGCAGCCTGAATAAATGAGTAAGTTGTTACCGGGCCCATAAATTTAAAACCACGTTGCTTCAAGTCTTTAGCAATTTGCTGGGATAATTCATTTTTAGCCGGTAATTCCCTTGCATCAGTAATCTGATGCTCAATTGGCTGGTTGGCAACAAATTGCCAAAGATAATTAGCAAAGCTGCCCTGTTGCCTTTGGATTGTTAAAAAAGATTGAGCATTGATTACTGTTGCTTCTAGCTTACGGCGATTACGAATAATTGCTGGATCAAGCATGGCCGAATCAATTTCTGCTACCGACATTTGAGCAACAACCTGCGGATCATAGTCATGAAAATACTGATGAAAGGCCACTCGCTTCCGTAATACAATTAACCAACTTAAACCAGCCTGGTACGTTTCCATACAAAGTAATTCAAACAGTGTTCGGTCATTATGGGTTGGTCGACACCACTCTTGATCATGATAAGCCTGCAACAAAGGATCAGCTTCTGCCCAAGTGCAACGTTGAATCGTCATGCTCATTCTCCTTTTTTAATCTAAAATAAATCAATTTGCTGGGGATTGAGGCCTGTAAACTCTAGCCCTAATAGTTTTTTCAAGGTTAAGGCGTTACCTGCGGCATCGCCACCAGAATTATTATTAAAAATAACACAAATTTCCTTGGTTGTGGCCGCCAAACGCTGAATATCTGGCACCAGCGCTTGTAATTCACTTTCACGGTAGCGATAAAGTGTTCGCTGACTACGCCAATTACGATCCTGATTTGCCCAGCCACTAAAATTGCGACCGTGCAACCGAAAAACTGCTAAATCGTCATTAGTTGCCACTGGATAGTACGGAACACTACCCGCCGGCGTTTGTGGTTCATCCACAATAACGTGACTATACGCAAACTGCCTTAATAAATTTAAAGTTCGTTTTAAATAAATTTCTTCATACCAAGTCTTATTCCGAAATTCAACGGCTAACGGCAGATCAGGTAAAAACTGGCGAACCTGTTGCAAATACAAAATATTTTCTCTAGAAACCCCAAAGTACGGTGGAAATTGTAGCAAGATCGTCTTGAGCTTTCCGGCTTCAACAAGTGGTTGGCTATTGTCCTTAAATTGCTGAAATACGGCTTCAACACTTGGTGCCCCAGTCTCTTGATAATCACGATGGCGCGTCATAACCTGATTGGCCTTAACAATAAATTGAAACTGTTCCGGCGTCTCTTGCGCCCATTTAGCAAAAGAACTTTGTCGCGGAATTCCGTAAAATGGCGTATCTAGTTCAACACAGGGTAGAAATTCACTATACTCTGGTAACGTTAACTTACGTGACTGATCGGCGCCCATTAAGCTGCCGTGTTCCGTCCACGTTGTTAAACCAATCGTAATCACGGCAACATCCTCCAATTCCAAAATCATACTTTACAAAAAAAGAGTCTGGAAAATCCCCAAGCTCCAATTACTCATTTTACTATTTTAATCCTCATCCTACGATTTTAACAACGTTTGAATTGTTGGACAATTGCAGCTTCTTGCTGATTCAGTGGTCCCAACATCGAGATTAGTTGTTGACCGCTAACACGATAATTACGGCGTATTCTATTCAGGGCAATCATAATAATCACCGTTAAAAAAGCGACCAAGGATGCCCGCGTGCGCGTAAAAGAAACGGCAAATAACGTTGGGGTAGCCTGAAAGAAGATTTTAAGCACGACGTACACTGTAATGATACCAACAAAATACTGTAATCGTTTGGTCCGCCGCATCCGAATCATCAATAACTGAAGCGCCAGTAATAGATCCTCGTGCACCACTTTACTCCGTGCCTCCTTGATAAGGCAACCGCGCAATTTGTTTAAAATAACCGTGTTGAGCAATATCCTGCTTTAAATCGGCCATCGTAAATTGATGGTAAAAAGCACGGTAACCCGTGTCAGCAAGTGTAAATAAATCCGTCAACGTGGCCTCAATATTACGGCTAATATCACTGCCCGCACCACTGGCCTCCGTATTTCCAGTCGTAAAACGAGCGTAACTAATTGTTGGCGGAATCGTTAAATCGTAGAGCTCTCCAACGTTAATCTCCGCAAGTGTCCGGTCGAGTTGATAACCACCGTTTTTCCCAACAACACCGCGAATATAATGTTGCTTATGTAAAACCGATAGAATATTTCGAATCATTACCGGGTTAGTCGTCATGGAAACGGCCAACTCACGACTTGAAATAACGGCCGGTTGTTTTTGTTCCAAATAAAGTAAGCTATGAACGGCAACAGAAAAATCTAATCTCATTTTTAATTTACACCTCCCAATTCTTTAGCAAGTGTCCTCCATCAAAACGCTACTTTGCAATTGATAAAATTGCGCAATCTATAATTTAAGGGACATTTAGAAAAACACTAGGAAAGCTGTTTTTTAAATACGCTTACACTAAATTGGCCAAAAAACAATAGTAAAAAGTGTTTTCTAAACACAACCTAGATTGCAACTTTCTGTTTGCTTTTCTGAACGTTATAGTCAAACTAAGTTTCTCTTAGGCGGCCCTTCCGCCTAGTTACATTATCAATGGTGTCACTTTAAAGTCAACTAATCGTTCGTCAATAAAGTTCGTATTATAACGCTGCTTTTTCCCAGAAAGTGCTGGCCGCAATATCTGTTGAAAATCAGCTACAACTCCTAAATTGGCAGATTGGGTTAACCAATCTAATGAAAAGAAATTCAAAATTCCTTCACGCGTCATTTGTGGGTATTTTTGTGGTGCAGCCTTAGTCAGTGCAGCCACGTAAACGTAAATACTATCAATGTAACGGCCATCAATATGCCAATCAAGAATTCCGGCCAACGTTAGTTGATAATCGTTCGGCCGAAATTGTGTTTCTTCTTGTATTTCACGCTGCATTGCCACATCTGCGGTTTCGTGTGGTTCAACCTTACCGCCTACACCATTCCACTGCCCTGGATACGGCTTTTTCAACCGATTGATCACCAAAATTTGTTCTTGTGCGTGAACAATCGCTAAGGTATATTTGTAGGTCATCTTATTGCCTCCACTGGGATTATTCTAGCATATTGCACTGCCTAATCGTGTTTTGGAAATACTTTTACCAGTATTTACTTGACTAATTTCGTATCACCGTGTTTGAAAAAGCAGCTTTCTGCGGTTGCCATGTTTCAACTTGGCGCTTTTCGCCATAGTTGAATGGACAACGGATGAAGCATCAAAATTATTAGCGTACTTAGCTAATAATTCTCAGTTGCGGAATAGTAGCTACAACAGCCAAATCATCTGTTGTACAGATAATTCGGCTGTTTAGGCCATGTTTGGAAATAGTTTCTACTAGTATTCACCTGACTAATTTGGTGGAAACGTGTTTGAAAAAGCAGATTCCTGCGGTTAGCTACAACAGCCAAATCATCTGTTGCACAGATAATTCGTCTGTTTAGGCTAATCCTCAGAATCTAACCGCTTTTTCAAACACTCTCTAGTCTTTACTGCCGTAATTTTTTAATCACATTAGCCTGATATTGCTTAGACAGCAACATGGTGCTCCGGTACCAGTCGGTTAAATACGGTGCCAGCGTCTGGTCACTTAAGTTCTTAGTTTGCGCCTGAATAACTTCGGTCTCGCGCGTGGGATTGGTTAGTGACATTTTCTGCTGATGTTTAACCGTAGCAATTTTCTTTGAAACGGCTAGACGTTGCTCAAATAAGGCCGTTAACTGCCGATCAATTTCATCAATCTGTTTGCGTTCTTCTTCTAACATATCGATGACCCCCTCTTCTTAATAAAAAAAGCAGCCGGAAGCCACTTTCCATTCGTTATTTTAAATTTTATTTTACTGAATTTTCATTTTCAACACAAGTCCGTGCCGCTATAGCTTGGCGAAAACGTCAGTAGCATTGGCCTGCACCATTGTGAACTTAAACGGCAAATCAAGCTTTTCTTCATTAACAGCCACAATTTCCGCATTAGGTCGGGCATAATTTGTCAACATCGAAAACGGTGCTACCCGAAATGACGTTCCACAAATAATAATTAAATCGGCTTTAGCGACAGCATCAATTGCCGTACTGACTGCCTGCTCATTTAATCCTTCGCCATATAAAACAATTTTTGGCCGCAAAATACCGCCATCACTTTTATGGTGATAATCCTGCAAATATTCTTGATAAGGAACGGTCTGGTGACACCGCTGACAATCGACTTGGTACAAATTGCCATGAAATTCCACCACGTGCTCAGCACCAGCTGCAGTGTGCAACCCGTCAACATTTTGCGTAACAATCATACCCTTGGCATTGCTAATGGCCGCCATTTTTTCGTGAATAATATTCGGTTTAGCAGCAGGATAGTACATATTGTCCTTTACAAATTTATAAAAATCGGCGGGATGATCAACTAAATTATCGTGACTTAATAAGTACTCCGGATTTTGCTGATTCGCGTATAAGCCATTCTTTGACCGGTAATCCGGGATTCCTGAAGGCACTGAAACGCCTGCTCCAGTTAAAAAAGTGACGTAGTGCGCCTTTGTTATTGCTTGCTTTAAATCAAACATAAAAAAGCCCCCTAAATTTTTAACGCAACGTAAAAGCCATATTAATTTTTTCCATTAATTCTTGAACCGATAGTGCGTAAAGTTCTTTGAAGTAGGCGGCACTATCCTTTTCATTCTTAGGTGGTGTTACCACAAACGTATTTTGTTGATCGTTTTTGCCTAAACCGATGTAAGCACGTTCGTTTGAACCCTTGGTAGTCAATTCAGAATGAAAAACGTCAAAGACTTGCCGCACTTCCAGCCTTGACTGTCGATCTGAAAAGACACCGGCCAAGGTTGTAAATTGATCGTGGTGTGCTACTGGCAAACCAGCGCTTTCCAACCACTGATCAAAGGCCCGAAATAAGTTAACCACTGTCCGTCGTAACGCAAATGGTGACGTAATTGGTTTAGCACTAACCACTTGGTATAGTTGTTTGGCAGCAGCGTACGCCACGGTATAGCGTTGCGTAAATAGATCGTCAAAAAACTCAGTCTCTCCTTGATAAAAGACTAGCGCATCTAACAAACTAACTGCTCGGAAAACTAACAAGCGATCCGCTTTTTTAGGATCCTCAGGCGTGACGACATCGAGGATTCCCTTTAAGTATTGGCGCTTAACCGTATCCGTCAGTAGACCATGTTTATGCTGTTCACTGACAACAACAACGTGACAAACGGCATTATATAAATCAGTTGCCGTTGCCATTAATTGTTGGTCTAGTGCCTCATCGTTAGTTGTTAAGTTAAAATAAATCTGCGGATAACCCTGCATCACCATCAATAAATGTAATAGCTCATGTGAGACGGTGTAATCAACATCGGTCGCATCGTTAACTAAGATAGCTAAACTGCCATCTGGATTTAAAACCTGTTGGGCTTGATCATGCCGTAAATAGCCACTACTTTCATCACTTACTCGAACTTTAACCTCACCAGTAAAGCGTTGGCGAACTTCTGCTAATAAATCTAAAACTGGCTGTGAAAACTGATCTTCTGTCATAACTGACTCCTTCGTTATCGTAGTTTATCTCCTTCATCATAGCAAAGCTTTTAGTGATTGTGAACTGGGAGTGTCTTGAGACTACCTCTGCACGATGCCAACAAATAAATACCTTTATATTAGATTAGCCAGAAAAATACCTTTATTAGTATTTTTCTGGCTAATTTGGTGTAAACGTGTTTGAAAAGGCAGGCTCCTGTGCTTACTGTGTTTCAATTTGGCGCTTTATGTCTTGTGTTCGCGACAAATTAAGTCGCGCGCAGTTCCAGACTTTGTATAACTGTGTTTCTTAACTCATTGCCGCAAGAATAGACAACATTCGTAGCGCCAACAATTATTTGCGGTCTTTACAAATGACCAATCGTAATTGCGGAGTAGAATCTGGCACTTTTCCAAACACTCCCTAGTTTAACTATTAAGTCACACTTTTTAAAGCGCTTTCGTGATATAATTGATTCAATGAATTGGGGTGCACTACCCTGATCCTAAATAAACGGGGTGATCATATGTCTGAACAGAACCGAAATGTTGTTTTATATTTGATTCAAAGTCTTGATGGTTACATTGCCGAAGAAGATGGCGACATGGCTTGGTTACAACAATTAGATACAACTGAAGCAGACAGCTCTTACCAAAGCTTTTACAGTACAATTGATACAGTCATCATGGGCCGCAAAACCTATTTACAAGCAAATAACTTGGCTGGCAGTTACCCTTACAGTGATAAACAAAATTACGTTTTTTCAACAACGCTTCATGATACTGAAGACCGAGCAACGGTTGTAGCGGGTAACGTTACCCAATTTGTCCGACAATTGAAAAATGAATTGGGCCAGGACATTTGGTTAGTTGGTGGTGCTGATCTCTTTTCTCAGTTACTTAAAGTGCATCTAATCGATAAATTGGTTATTACAATTGCACCAGTTTTGCTAGGAAAGGGAATTCCGTTACTTAACACAAATTTAAAAGATGTTCCACTGGCACTTCAAAAAGCACAAAAAATTGGTCAATTAGTTCAGCTAACTTATCAAATCGAACCACAATAGCGCCAAATAAAATAGGGAGACCACTAAAACAAATAATTGTTTTAGCGGTTCCCCCTATTTTTATTTCACTTCGTTTTAATCCGATCGAATTTTTCAAGTAGCGCACAAACCAAAATCAAAGTTAGAAAAACAAAATTATGAATAATAATGTGCCCGGTTCCCAGCCAATATGACGCTAGTGAAAAGGAACTAACCCAAAGGACACAAAGTAACATGATACTCACCCAAAAATGCAATTGACAGTAATTAATAATACGTCGCATTACAATCACCCCTTCTTTAAAAAACACAGATCTTTGTTTTTAGAGACAGCGCTTTCTTAATTAAGTATACGCGCTTTATCACTAGATGACTAGTAAGTGTCTGCAAGGGCACACAAAATGAATTTAGTCTGAATCCTAATTAGATTAAGACCTAAAGAGTTTACTTCTAACCGTTTTCCAATCACTTGTTAGAAACTACCATAGTCGCCGCGTAAAAATAGCGTCAGTCGTTGTAAGTAACTGAAAAACAGCGTTCCCACAATAACAATCAGCGTAATCAGTACTAACGAAACAGTATATGTATTCATTATTAAAAATAATAAGATTGCAACCAACATATTTTTACTATAGTAAGAACGTCGGTGCCAAAATTGTTGTAACCACATTTTATTCGCCTCCATAATTAGCCTATCAAGCCTCAAGCGGTCTGTCTTAGGGCTTAGGGCGGATTCATTAACCAGTAATAAGTTGGGTAATGGTCCGACCAGCAAAAATAGGCAATCGCTTTCTTTTTTCTTGCGTTATAATGTGGTTGATATTAAGAAAGGTGTGGAAGTTAAAATGGCAACTAAAGTTTATACTGACTACTTCTTTGATGAACCTGCTTTTAATACGCACGATGGTGGTTATATTCCGCTAGAGGTTTATGATGCTCCGGAAAAACCGCTAGCAGTTCCACCACTCTTAAAACCTGATAAAGAAACTGCAACGGATACGTACTACACCGTTATTGCCCAAACCGGCGAATCACAGCTCGTTCCCGGTGCCAAGACTAAGACCTGGGGTTACAACGCACCGTTATTAGGTCAAACCATCGTTTTTCAACGTGGCAAACACATTCACATTAATTTAAAAAATGAACTTCCTGAATTAACAACTTTCCATTGGCACGGCTTAGATGTTTCTGGACCCATTACTGATGGCGGTTGTCACGCTCCAGTTTACCCTGGTGAAACTAACCAAATTGATTTCACGCTTGAACAGCCCGCCTCATTATCATGGCTTCATGCTCACCCCTGTCCATCAACTGCAGTCCAAGTTTGGCACGGACTAGCGACTGGCGTCATTATTAAGGACGATGTTGAAGCCAAGCTACCTTTCCCACGAAATTATGGTGTTGACGATATTCCGTTAATTTTACAAGACCGTCGTTTCCACGAAAATAATCAGTGGGATTACAAGGCTGACTACGATCCAGATGGCGTTCAAGGTCCAACTGCCTTGATCAATGGCACTGTTAATCCATATTTTGACGTAACAACTCAGCGGTTACGTCTCCGTTTCTTAGATGGTGCTAATCGCCGTGAATGGCGCTTGCATTTCAGCGATGACCTTGAATTTACCCAAATTGCTTCGGATGGTGGTGTCTTACCTGAACCAGTTTACCTCACCAAACTAATGTTAACTTGTGCCGAGCGCGCAGAAGTTATCGTTGACTTTGGTAAATATAAGCCCGGCGATGAGGTCACACTCTACACAGATGACGTTCCCCTGGTTAAATTTAAGATTCATGATTTCAAGCCTGATAATACCAAATTACCAGACCACTTAGTGACGATTGACGACCCTGATCCAAGTCCGGATACACCAATTCGTAAAATTACGATGGATGGTATGGATGAAGAAGTTGCCTTAAACGGCAAGAAATTTGATATGTCACGAATTGATGCGCGTCAAGAAGTTGGTACCGCCCAATACTGGGACATCACCAATACTAATAGTACAAAAGATGGCATGGTTCATCCCTTCCACGTTCACGGTACGCAGTTCACAATTGTTTCGCGCAATGGTCACGAACCTTATCCAAACGAACATGGGCTAAAAGATACTGTTGGGGTTAACCCAAAGGAAACTGTCCGAATTAAAGTTCGTTTCGATTTAACCGGCGTTTACATGTACCATTGCCACATTATTGAACACGAAGATGGCGGTATGATGGCCCAAATTGAATCTTATGATCCGAAGCACCCCCGTCAATATCATTTAATGGATATGAACACTTTAATGAACGCCTTTGCTAAAGAGCGCGGTGTTGATCGTAAGGATCTATGGATGCCTGGCATGTAAGCATTAACTGAACTTGTTTCAAGATCTACAAAAAATAAGTCAAAAGATATTTAACTTCAAAACCAACCACAATCACCAAAATAGTTTAGATCGGTAAATTATTCAGTAATTGTGCTTGATTTGGA
Source organism: Loigolactobacillus backii (assembly GCF_003946275.1). Lineage (GTDB taxonomy): Bacteria > Bacillota > Bacilli > Lactobacillales > Lactobacillaceae > Loigolactobacillus > Loigolactobacillus backii. Next base: position 15,610 of record NZ_RHNQ01000011.1, on the reverse strand, counting down.
AGTTACTATACTTCTGGCTTATTTTTTTGCACTATTTTTAATTAAGAATTATTTTTTTACAAATAATTTGCACCACTGTTGGTTCAGCCTATCCTTCAAATAAACTTTAGTTTTTTCTTAATGGACGTAACTTTGCCAAAAATTAACTAATAATTTTAGACCGTAACCAATAATGATCACGCCACAAATTCGGTTTAGCAACAACAAAAAGGACGTTTTTAAATGTGTTCTAAAGATTATGATTAGGCCGGTTAGACTAGTGAACCAAATCAACGATGCAGTCATTACGCCGCCAATAAAAAAGTTCCCCTTGGCACCTGGCAACGACGCACGAAAGGCCCCTAATAACATTGTGCCGTCAATTAGGGCTTGTGGATTCAGCCAAGCTACTGCAAAGGCCGTCCCTGTTGCCCGCCAATAACTAAACGTTGGCTCAGTTGTTGCTGTAGTTACGGTGACATCCCGCGCCTTTAATAAAGTCAGGCCAATATAAATAACGATTAGGCCGCCCACTAACAAGATGGCCGCCTTTAACCAATGAAACATGGTCAATAATTGACCGATGCCAAAAAAGCAGGCCAATGCAAGCGTGACGTCAAAGAAAGTCACAATTAACGCAACTCGAAAGGCACGCCCGCGCGGTTGGGTTAAGGCCGTATTAATCACGAACAGATTCTGCATTCCAATTGGTGCAATGTAGGCCACACCAAATAATAATCCTTGTAAATAAGTCATTCTAAAATTATCCCACCAAACTAAATTACTTTAAATTATGCCAAACGTTTCCTAGGCCATGTTTGAAAAATATTTTTATTCGTATTTTCTTGACCAATTTGGTGTAAACCTGTTTGGAAAAACACTTCCTAGGTGTTTGACACAAATCTGAGTTTAAGTTATTTTCAATGAGAATTACCCAGCCAAATTAAATAATTTATCCAACCAAATTTAAAATGAAGGTCCTAAAATGAAATTAACAATCAATTGGCAACCTGATCCAACTAAAAAAGCACCCCTTTATCAGCAAATAACCGATTATTTTTTAAAACAAATTACAACAGGTAATTGGGTCGTAGGTGATCAATTACCTAATCAACGTCGCTTGGCGCAACAATTTAACGTAAACCGCAGTACCCTAGCAAGTGCAACCGCCATACTGCATTCTTACGGTGTTATCAGTGCAACGACTGGCGGCGGAACCAAAATAAGTAGCAACACTTGGTCACTATTAATGTCCCGGCCAGCACTCAACTGGCATAATTACACCTCTTCGGGTCAATTTGTTCCCAATCAACCGACGATCCAAACGATTAATCAGCTAGAAACAACTGATTTCACTAGATTAAGTACTGGCGAGCTAGCCCCTAGTCTGTTTCCAAAAAAATTAATGCGCCAGGCCCTGACGGACGTGACAACTGAGCTTAACAGTCTCAATTACCTACCGCCAGAAGGCCTATACGAGCTACGGGTGGCACTTGCCGAATATTTAAAACAGTGGCAAATTAAGGTCAATCCAGAAAATATCCTAATTACTTCTGGCTCTTTACAAGCACTACAACTAATCTCAGTTGGTCTATTAACCCATGGTGCAACTATTTTTACCGAAAAGGTTAGCTATTTGAATTCATTAGAAGTTTTTCAATCGGTTAAAAGTCACTTGGTCGGCCTACCGTTTGATAATGAAGGCGTTGCTTTTTGGCAAATTCCCCAATCCAACGCACAACAACTTCTCTACACTATTCCAAGTTACCAAAATCCAACTGGACTCGTCATGTCGCTTAAACGCCGCCAAGACCTACTTACCTTTGCGGCCAAACGCCACTTGCCAATCATTGAGGACTCCGCGTACCAAGATCTTTGGTTTGCTAAACGACCGCCATTACCGTTAAAAAGTCTTGATACACACCAAACCGTTCTTTATTTAGGGACCGCCTCAAAATTTTTAGCACCTGGCTTACGCCTCGGTTGGATTGTAGGACCACAAGCTATTATTCGCCGTTTGAGTGACGTTAAAATGCAAACTGATTACGGTGGTGCTAGTTCATTAGCTCAATTGACACTAACCAAGGTTCTGCAAAGTTCGGCCTTTCCCACTTATTTGAATGATATTCGCGAACAATTGAAGCAGCGTTGCCTGCTGGCTCTAACTGCCCTACAGGATTACTTAACCCCTTACGCAACTTGGCGAAAACCAACTGGTGGTTTTTATATTTGGCTACAACTTAACGCAGAAATTTCCGTTAATCAATTATTTCATCAGGCCATTGGCAGTGAGATTCTGTTTAATCCCGGCAAAGTTTACGGCAATCAAGCAACCCAAATGATTCGCCTATCCTTTGCTTATACCGAGCCCATAATTTTCCGAAAAACAATTTGTCAACTTCAACAGTTGATTAAACAACAGCTGGAGACCACGGACTGACTAGTGCGTCGTAGCAACACGCCAAAACTTAACTGGAACGAGACAGAATAGATTAGATCCCATTCCGATGCGCGAGGGCGGGTTGGCGAGCCAACTTTTACCAGATAAAGGCAAGCCGGAGTAAAAATGGATCTCGCCAAGCCCACATGATTCTACTTCGCAATAGTGGACGATTTTCGAAACGAAAATCTTAGATGCTACGGACGATGGCCATTCAACTAAGGCATAAAGCGCCAAGCTGAAACATGGCTCTAAATGGCCCAGATCGCCATTAATAATTATCGACACAGCTGACCCTCGCGCACCAAAATGAAATCTGGCCACAGTGGAGCATTTAAGCGTTATTTGTTTCTCTGACAGCTACTGTCCCAGTTTGTATGGCCAGTAAGTAGGAAAAACTACCTTTGTCAGTGTTGATAGCCAATTAGGATCACCGATAAGTTGCGCAGCATTAAGGCTGTGATTCCTACTCAATGGCACTAACTAAACGGTTAAATTAGCCAATAATCAGAACTCAACCACTGCCAAGGTGAAATGGAGGCGCTGGCGTATCAGCTGTGTCGAAGGTACTTGATGACCGAATTGTGGTCATTTAGTACCTTGCGTGATTGACAAGATCCATTTTCTTTTCCGAATGGGTTTAATCGGAAAGAAAATTAGCTTGTTAACGCGCCACGCGTTCCATACACCAGCGCCGGAATGGAACCTAACCAAATCTGACCACGTGCAATTCAGTAACCAAGCGGCATAAGCATTATCTTTAATAGCGATATAATTCAATTTAAATATGAACGCTACACCCCATCGAGTTTTGAAAAAGGCTTTTTTAGTATTTACCTGTTCGATTTAGTTTAAGCGTGCCTGAGAACTACTACTTACGACTGATTTTTAGTCCCAATCCCGAAAAACGCTTGACCGCTACACCAGTGGTTACCTATACTATATTTAAATTAATACTATACGACGTATAATATAGTTAGGAGAATAGCTATGAAAATTCAAGTTAGCACGGAATTACTTGATGGCTGCGTGTTGGCGTTGCTTGCTGAAAAAGATTATTACGGCTACGCAATCACGCAACGAATTCAGCAAACAATCCCAATCTCTGAATCCACCCTTTATCCAGTACTACGCCGGCTGCATAAGGAAAGTTGGTTGGAAACTTATGATGAGTCATTTAAAGGTCGTAACCGCCGGTATTACCGCTTAACCAAGGCAGGAACTAAACAGTTAGGGGTAATCCGTAACGACTGGGAAAGTTACAAACATAATATTGACTGGTTGTTGAAAGGAGATAACCATGGATAAAGAGACTTACTTAGAACAACTAAAACAACAATTGACGCCGTTAAAGGCAGATGAATGTGCCGATGTAATCGATTTTTATACCGAGTATATTGAAGATGCTGAACTGACGACTACCGAAGAAATCACAGCAAAACTTGGTTCTCCAAAGCGACTTGCTCGTAAGACTTTGGCCGATTACTCAATTCGCGCTACTGAAGAAGAACCAACGGTAACAACACCCAAACATAATGCACACTTAATTTGGTTGATCTTACTAGCTGTCATGGCTTCCCCCATTGCAATTCCTTTAGCATTGGCCATAGCACTTTTCTTTGCGTTAGGAATCTTGATGTTCTTACTTTGCTGTGTCCTTCTTTTAGTACTGACACTAGCGGCCGGCGTTGTTAGTGTTTTCAGTATTATCGCCGGCGCGAGTGTTTTATTCAGCTCTTTCGTTACGGGTATTTTTTATATTGGTGTCGGTCTGGCAGCCTTAGGTGCCACTATTTTGATTAGCCTTCTCGGCTACCTCATTCTTAAAGTCTTACTTCAGGCTGGCGCCACCCTCACCAAATTCTTATACCAAAAAATCCGCCAGCATTCACAAAGAAAGGTGGCAGCTAAATGAAACGACTTTTTAAATGGAGTGCGCTGCTCTTACTCACTGGTACCATTTTAATTGTGCTTGGCCTTCTTTTTGGCGCCCACAAAAACGTTGGTTACTATGCTCATGGTTTTAGAATCATTGAAAAAACGACTAAAACTAGATCATTGCCCAAAATTAATAACGTTCTGATTAATACCAAAGATGCCGCTATTACCGTAAAAGCGGGTAACCGCCGCCAACTTACCACAAGAACCATAAAAACTGGCCAACCACAGGTCACAGTTAAAGATGGCCATTTAACCGTCCGGGTAAAAAGAACACCGGTAGCTAAGGCCAAGTTAAATTTTGACGCAAATGATAAGCCAGTTGAGGTCATTCTAACGTTACCTAAAGGTGAATTAAACCACCTTAAATTATCCACTACTAGCGGTAATATCTACGTTAAAGATCAAACCAGCAAAAACTTAAGTGCAACAACGAATAACGGAAGCCTGGCCATGAAATCTGTTAAAGCTAAGCAATCAAGTCAACTACATTCACGTAATGGTGCAATCCGGTTTAACACAGTTCGGCTAAAAAATAGTCATGTGATAACTGAAAGTGGTGAAATCACCATTGTCAAAAGCCAGCTGACAAAAACTAGCCTAGCTAGTACTTCCGGTGACATCCACCTTCGCCACAATAAAATTCACGGCCAAATTAATTTACACACCAATAATGGCAGTATTGGCGTGCAGGCCACTCCGACCACTGGTTACGTTATTCACAGTAGTAATTCTAAATATAATGACTTTTTCGGTAAATCCTTCAAAGAATCACTGGTTAAAAATCAAAATACGGGGGACACCCTTAATCTAGAAACAAAAAATGGAATCGTGAAAGTTATTCGTTAAAAAAATCGTGAAGTTAACTCCACGATTTTTTAGGCCAAATACGTTATACTGTAGTCAGTGTAATTCACAAAAAAGAAGGTATAGCCAATGTTTGAAAATAATCGGAATCGTTTTGCAACTTACGGTGTTATCGCCCAGATTCCTGGTGAATTAATTGATCAGGTTTGGTCGATTATCGATAATAATCTGCAGGGTATTTTTCCACTTGGTCAAACGCTTGCTTTTCAGTTAACCAATCATAACGGCACGATTAGTTACGATTACATTCAAGACAATGACGTGGTAGCAAGCTTTGACACTGACTTTCCGTCCGATCCTGGTTATCCCGATTTACTGCTGGCCTACGATGATGGTGAAAATCAAACGATTCTATTACCGGATGAAGCCAATAACAACTAAAAAATGCTAGTCGCAAGGTAAAAACCTGTTGACTAGCATTTTTAATTTGCCGAATTAAATAATGTGTCCGGAATAAATAGATTGCCTAAAGTAGCGGCCATGATTGACTTAATCGCGTGTAAACGGTTTTCGGCCTCTTGAAAAACTAATGATTGTGGGCCGTTAAAGACATCATCCGTAATTTCTAACGCCGAGACGTTAAACTGCTCTTCTAACGATTTTCCAACTTCTGTTTGATCGTCGTGGTAGGCCGGCAAGCAGTGTAATAAAATCGTTGTTTTTTTACCCGTTGCGGCCAACAATTTGGCATTAACTTGGTAAGGTAACAGTGCCTTGACCCGTGCGGCAACATCAATTTTTTCACCCATTGAAATCCAAACGTCAGTGTAAATCGCATCGGCACCATTAACTGCAGCCTCAGGATCAGTCGTCAAAGTAATGTCACTCCCACTATCAACGGCGGCCTGTTTAGCCAACGCCACAATTTTCTGGTCTGGTTGTAATTCCTTGGGACTACCAATTCGGATGTTAACCCCTAGTTTGGCTGCGGTAACTAATAACGAGTTGCCCATATTATTACGCCCATCGCCCACGTAGGCCAAGGTTAACCCCTTTAATTGACCAAATTGTTCTTTTAACGTCATGAAATCAGCGATCATCTGCGTTGGGTGCCAAGTATCAGTTAGCCCATTCCAAACGGGAACCCCACTAAAGGTTGCCAACTGTTCAACCGTTTTTTGTGCAAAACCACGGTATTCAATCCCATCAAACATGCTACCCAAAACTTTTGCCGTATCAATCGTGGATTCCTTTTTTCCAAATTGAATATCATTTTTTCCTAAAAATTCTGGGTGCGCCCCTAAATCAGTGGCCGCAACAGTGAACGCCGACCGTGTCCGCGTGGAAGTCTTCTCAAACAACAACGCAATACTCTTGCCCTGCAAATAAGGGTGCGGGATGTGCTGCTTTTTTAGTTGTTTTAAGTGACAGCCAAAATCAATCAAGTAATTTAGCTCGGCGGTCGTGAAATCAATTTCTTTTAAAAAACTTTTATTTTGAAAATGGTTCATAGCACATCTTCCTTTATTTTTGAGTTTTAGAACTTAAAACTTGTTTGATTTTTTGTAGGCCGAACATCAAATCTGTAGAATCCATCACTAATGGTGGCAGTAAACGCAAAGTATTATGTTTCGCCGAAAGTGTCAGCAAACCATTTTGTTGTAGTTCTTCAATAACATCAGCGACGGCAACAGTTTCGTCTAAATGAATCCCAATCATTAGGCCCAAACCTGTAACACTAGTAACTACCGGTAAAGTTAGAATTTCATTTTGTAAAGTCTGCCAAACCTGCGTCGCTTTAGTTTGTACACCTGCTAAAAATTCAGGTGTTAGTTGCTGTAAAACGGCCGTAGCAGCCGCCAAGGCAATTTTATTACCACCAAAAGTTGTTCCGTGACTACCCGGTCCAAACGCCACCGCCAAATTAGATTTACCAATCATTGCGCCAATTGGCAAGCCATTCCCTAATCCTTTAGCCACGGTCACAATATCCGGGTCTAGTTCGTAGTACTGGTAGGCAAAACGTTTGCCAGTTCGCCCGATACCCGTTTGCACTTCGTCAATAATCAATAACACTTGTTGTTCGTGGCAGGCCTTGGCCACCGCCTTTAACCATTGAGCCTTGGCCGCGTAAACGCCACCTTCACCTTGAATAACTTCTAAAATCACTGCCGCCAAATCTGGTTTAATCTGTTCAATCGCTGCAGGATCATTGTAGTCTGCAAAAGAAATTCCGGGTACTAACGGCGCAAAACCAGTTTGAATTGCTGGGTTTCCGGTCAATGACATTGACCCGTATGTCCGCCCGTGAAAACTATTGTTAAAAGATAATACGGCACTTTTACCAGTGAATTTACGCGCGAGCTTTAACGCCGCCTCATTGGCCTCCGTCCCCGAATTACAAAAAAAGACCAGCCGATCCTCAGTTCCAACTAATTGGTGGGCCACCTCATCTTGCAAGTGACTTTCATATAAATTAGAAGTGTGCCAAATCTTCGTTAATTGCTGGGCCACACTTTTTTGAATCAACTCGTTGCTATAACCAAAATTACAAACACCAATCCCACTTGTAAAATCCAAATAGGTTTTATTATTATCATCAGTTAAATGCCAATCCTCACCCGCGACAATATCTAACGGGAAGCGATTATAAGTTGGAAAAACGTACTGCATAGAATTACCTCCTAAATATTCTTATGGGTGTTTTTGTGTCTTACACAAAAATCTTATTATCGTAGGTTGTCCATTCTCCTAGCACAAAAATCGTGCACTGGAAACATGGCACCTAAATATTTTTATACCGCTAAACAGGCCTATTAGTCCGTTGCAACAGTTGTCAGTGTTGTTCCGGCGTGCGCTAGATCGTCGGTAATTAAGGCCTGCGCCACCCCTTTATTTAAGGCCTGAAATGCTGCTTTGATTTTAGGTGCCATCCCCGTCTTAATGATCCGTTTACCCAAAAGTTGTTGTGCCTTTGGCCAGTTCAAATGGGACATCACTTGCCCCTTTGTCATGACTCCTGGTACGTCCGTCATCAACACTAATTTAGTTGCGTTTAGCTGACTGGCAATCTCTGCGGCCGCAAGATCGGCGTTTACGTTCAGCCAATCTCCGGTCTTTGTTTGTGCTAACGGTGCCAAGACAACTATTTGTTTCTGTAATAACTGCCGTAATAATGGCAAATTAACTTGGGTAATTTTTCCAACTTCACCATATAGTGATTGATTGAGTGTTTCACCAACCAACAAGTGCTGATCACTGGCATTCAAACCAATGGCCAGCAAGTTATTAGCACTTAATTTGCTTAATAATTGTGGTTGAATTAGACCTAGCAAAACGGCCTTGGTCACTGCTAAAACGGCCTGATCAGTCACCCGGATACCGTTAATTTTTTTTACTGAAAGGTGCAACTTCTTACTCCACTCCGTAATAATTGGGCCACCACCATGGACAATCAGGATTTGCTTACCCGCTTCACGCCACTGTCGTAGCTGGTTAAAAAAGTTAGCATCAAGTTCATTAATGGCGTTTCCACCAACTTTAATGACAATCGTTTGCGTCATTTCTAATTCCCCCGATATTCGTTAATTATGGTAGCTGGCATTAATTTTGACGTAATTATAAGTCAAATCACAACCCCAGGCCTGGCCACTCGCGACACCATTATGTAGATCAACTTCAATTATGATTTTTGGTTTGGCCAAAGCAAGCTTCATCGCTGTCGGATCAAAATCAACTGCTATACTGCCTTTTACCAATGCCTGCCCATTCATTTGAATGGCGACATTACTAATATCTAATTTGGCGTCCGTCTGCCCAATTGCACCCATAATGCGGCCCCAGTTAGGGTCCTCACCAAAGATGGCGGCCTTGACCAAATTAGAACCGACAATTGCCTTAGCCACTTTTTGACCGTCCGCTTTATCAGCCGCACCGTGAACGTTCACTTCAACTAATTTTGAAGCCCCTTCACCATCGGCCGCAATTTTTTTGGCCAATTCACCTAAAACGTAACTAAAATTAGCCTTAAATTTAGAATAATCTGGGCTATTTGGTACTAACGCTTGATTACCCGCTAACCCATTTGCCAGCGCAACCACCATATCGTTGGTTGACGTGTCACCGTCCACCGTAATTTGGTTAAAGGTCGCATCAACTTGTTGACTAAGCAATTCTTGCAATTGAGTCCCAGAAATTGCGGCATCCGTGGTCACGAAGCCTAACATGGTTGCCATCTTTGGGTGAATCATCCCGGATCCCTTTGCAAAGCCACTGATTGTAACCAACTTACCGGCAATTTTACATTGAACACTGCAAGTCTTCGGTTGTTTATCCGTCGTTAAAATAGCGTTGGTAACAGCCGTTGTTTTAGTGAGTTGTAACTGTTTGATACCTGCTTTAATCAATTTCATCGGCAATGTTTTACCAATTAGGCCCGTAGAAGCAACGCCTACTAGAGCTGGTTTAAGTTCTAATTTGGTGGCCGCTAACTGTTGCATCGCCAATGCGTCCGCCTCGCCTTGGGCTCCTGTACATGAATTAGCGTTAGCGCTATTCATGACAATTGCTTGCAGGACATGCTTGGCATTGATTGTTTGTTTGGTCAGTTTCGTTGGAGCAGCCTGAAATTGATTAGTGGTATAAACACCTGCGGCTTGCGCTGGGACTTTAGAGTACAACCAGCCTAAATCATTTTTCACTTGTCGTAATCCAGCGTTAATGCCATCACTATAAAAGCCTGCTGGCCAGGTAAAATCAATAATCTTCATTTTAGTTTCTTCTTTTATTTCTTGCATCTTGCTTCAATCCTCTCTTAAGTAAAACTGCTAGGGCAATATTGGTGTTTGCGGTAAACCACTCGCTATTGGAAATGAAAATAGTTGATTAAAATTCTGAATTGCTTGCCCGCCTGCACCCTTCAGCAAATTATCAATCACGCTGACGACAAACACTTTTTGCGTAATGGGATTAAAAACGATGCCAATGTCACAAAAATTTGTACCAATAACTTGTTTTAAAGTTGGCAGCTGTTCGGTAAAGACACGAACAAAAGGTTGCTCCTGATAAGTATCCTGAAACGCGTGTTGTAAAGCTTGCGTAGTCACGCCTTGTTTAACTGTGGCGTAGATCGAGCTCATAATCCCGCGGGTAATGGGTAGTAAGGTAGTTGTAAATTGAATGGCCGGCACTTGTGAGTTCCATTCTTGTAGTTGCTGCATAATTTCTGGAATGTGCTGGTGCTGGTTAACTTTATACACTTGTAAGTTCTCATTTGTTTGCGTGAAGTGTGTGTTAGCGGCTAATTTTTTCCCAGCCCCTGAAGTGCCGGATTTAGCGTCAGCAATAATTGAATCTGGTTCAATTAAACCTTGTTGAACTAATGGTGCCAACCCCAACAACGTTGCCGTGGCGTAACACCCTGGATTGGCAATATACGTTTGGCCACTAGCTTGATGAAATTCGGCCAAACCATAATGGGCTCGCTGTAGTGCAGCCTGATCAGGTGCCTCTTTGTGATACCACTTCTTAAAGGAGGAACGACTTCGTAACCGATAATCACCAGAAAGATCAATCACCGGAAAATTGGCGGCAATAAATGTTTTCGCAAGTTCAGTTGTTACCCCTGCTGAAGTTGCAAAAAAGATAACCTGATCAACCGCCATAATTTTTTCAGCGGCAAAAGGTTCAATCATCGCCTGACTACCAATAAACTGGGGTACTGCTGTAGCTAGCGACTGTGCCTTAGCATTCTTATGCCCGTATAGATCAACTTGATTTACTTCTGGATGTTGCTGCAATAACTGATATAAAATCATGCCACTGTATCCCGTGACACCAACTAACGCGACGTGCATAAAAGTCACCTCACCAAGACTTTAAATTAATATTTAATCATTTTTTCTGTATGCCAATTACAATATACCAGTTCCGCTTAAAATGCAATGCTTTTATATTTTTATTCAAAAAACAGTCATTTTATGGTTACTATTTCGTTTTTAATGAATAAAGTATTGACTATTTATCAAAAATGCCGTTTACTGTTAACAAAGATAATTAAATTTAAATGAATATAAAATGAAAGGTAATGAATTTTATGAAACGATATCTCATTTTAGAAGACGGCACGACATTTGCTGGACAAGCATTCGGCGATTTAACTAAAGAGGTTAGTGGCGAAGTTGTTTTTAATACTGGAATGACTGGCTACCAAGAAGCAATTACCGATCCATCCTATACAAATCAACTAATTACTTTTACTTATCCATTAATTGGTAATTACGGAATCGATCAAAATCGGAGTCAATCATTAAAGGCTACTTGTACGGCGGTGATTGTTCATCAACTTGCCGAACAAAGCTTCCATTATACAAGTCAAGAAAGTTTGGATAACTTTTTGAAGACACAACAAATTCCGGGTATCAGTGGTATTGATACTCGGGCTTTAACCAAACATTTACGGCAACACGGGACAATGGCGGGAATTTTAAGCAAGCAGGCGCACGTCACAAACTTTGCTAAAGCGGCACAACAAACGCTCACAGAAAAAGAACCAGCTTACCAAACACAGTATTATTCAACTAATCTGGCAAAACATCACGTTGTGTTAATCGATTTTGGCGTAAAACAGGCCATTATTGACAATCTACTGGCCCATGAATGCTCCGTTGATGTTGTTCCTTACGCTAGTGATTTCACAACGATTGCCAATTTAAACCCGGACGGCATTTTACTTTCTAATGGCCCTGCCAATCCCACTGATTATGCAGATAGCCTACCATTAATTCAACAACTACAAACGCATTACCCCCTCGCCGGAATTTGTCTAGGCCATCAATTATTTGCGTTGGCCAACGGTGCAACTACCTATCAATTGAGTTATGGTCATCGCGGGCTTAATCATCCGGTTAAAAACTTAATAACCGGTAAAACGATCATGACGAGTCAAAATCATGGTTACGCTGTCGCTGCCGATTCATTGGCAACTACACCACTGCAAGTGACGCAAGTTGAGGGTAACGATGGCAGCGTTGAAGGACTAAAACACGAAACACTGCCTGCCATTTCCGTTCAGTACCATCCCGAAGCAAATCCAGGTCCAAGTGATGGCAATTCATTCTTTAACCAATTCAACCAACTAATGACGGAAGGAGTTTTGCAGCATGCCTAAGAATCGTACAATTCATAAAATCGTTGTTATCGGCTCTGGGCCAATCATCATTGGTCAGGCTGCAGAATTCGACTACGCTGGCAGTCAAGCCTGCCTTAGCCTAAAGGAAGAAGGTTATGAAGTTGTTTTGATTAACTCCAATCCAGCAACCATCATGACCGATGACGAAATTGCCGATAAGGTCTACCTTGAACCATTAACGCTAGATTCAGTGAGCCAGATTTTGGCCAAAGAAAAACCAGATGCCTTATTACCAACTTTAGGTGGCCAAACAGGTCTCAATCTTGCCGTTGAACTAGATGATGCTGGCGTTTTAGATCGCTACCAAATTCAATTATTGGGTACCAGTTTAAAAACAATTAAGCAGGCAGAGGACCGGAAAGCCTTTAAAGAACTCATGCAAAAACTTCACCAACCAGTTCCGGAAAGCCTGACTGTTCATTCAATTGCGGCCGCCATTACTTTTGCCAACAGCATCCATTATCCAGTCATTGTTCGCCCGGCTTACACTTTAGGCGGCACTGGTGGTGGTATTGCTAATAACCAAGCCGAATTGGCCAAAATAATGCAACGCGGCTTAACACTTTCACCAGTTAATGAATGTCTCGTTGAAAAAAGTATTGCCGGCTACAAAGAAATCGAGTATGAAGTAATGCGCGATAATTTAGGCGACAAAATAGTGGTTTGTAATATGGAAAACATGGACCCCGTTGGCATCCACACAGGTGATTCAATCGTTTTCGCACCTTCGCAAACCTTGACTGATCAAGAATATCAAACATTACGTAAGGCTTCCCTTCAAATTATTGATGCCTTAGATATCAAAGGTGGTTGCAATGTTCAATTGGCGCAGGATCCAACTAGTGCCCAATACTACATTATCGAAGTTAACCCACGAGTCAGCCGTTCGTCAGCACTGGCTTCAAAAGCAACTGGTTATCCAATTGCCAAAATTGCTGCCAAAATCGCCGTTGGTTTGAATTTGAGTGAAATTCAAAATCCAGTAACTAAGACAACTTTTGCGGCCTTTGAACCAGCCCTGGATTACGTAGTCGCCAAAATTCCGCGTTTTCCCTTCGATAAGTTTCCCGATGCCGAACGTACATTAGGCACCCAAATGAAGGCCACTGGCGAAGTCATGGGGATTGGAATTACAATTGAAGAGGCCCTTTTGAAATGCGTTCAATCGTTAGAAATTGACTCTAATTACCAAATTACTCTGCAACCAAAAAAACGACCAACGCACACTGAACTTGTTCAACAACTAAAACACGCAACTGATGTCCGTTTATTTTACTTGTTTAGCGCCCTGCAGGCTGGTTTAGCAATCACTGAAATTCATGCTTTAACCCAAATTGATTTATTCTTTTTAACAAAATTGGACCACATTTACCAACTTCAACAAGCGTTAAAACTTAAACCAACGGCAACTGCCATTGGGCAAGCTAAGCAATTTGGTCTTAGTAATCAAATGCTTGCGGCCGCCAGTGGCTTACCTACTGCAACCATTGAGCAAACACTGGCAACACAATCTTTAAAACCTGTTTATAAAATGGTGGATACTTGCGCCGGTGAATTTGCCAGCACGACGCCCTATTTTTATAGCACCTATTTTGCTAGTGAAAACGAAAGTAAGCCCCTGGGAAATAGTGTTCTTGTTATTGGATCTGGTCCAATTAGAATTGGGCAAGGAATTGAATTTGATTACACAACTGTCCACTGTGTCCAATCAATTCAACAAAATGGCTATAACGCGATTATCATCAATAACAATCCAGAGACCGTTTCAACCGATTTTTCCATTTCCGACAAGCTTTACTTTGAACCATTAACGCTAGAAAGTGTCATGAACGTCATTAAACTGGAGCAGCCCCTTGGTGTTATTGTTCAATTCGGTGGTCAAACTGCCATTAATCTAACGAAAGATCTCGTTAGCAACGGTGTAAAAATTCTTGGCACATCATTAAAGGGAATTGAACAAACTGAAAATCGCAAACAATTTGAACAGCTACTACAATCGCTAGCGATCAAACAGCCGGCCGGGGCAACTGCGACTGACTTAGCGACGGCCCAAAAAATTGCGCAACAAATCGGCTACCCCGTAATGGTTCGGCCCAGTTTCGTGCTTGGGGGCCGGGCAATGGCAATTGTACAAGATGAACAGGCCTTAACGGGTTATTTAAAACGGGCGCTGACCGTTGCTCCAGGGCAGCCAATTCTAATTGACCATTACGTTAAGGGCATTGAGTGTGAAGTCGATATTTTAAGTGACGGTAAACAAGTTTTTATTCCGGGAATTATGGAGCATTTAGAGGGTTCTGGCGTTCATTCTGGCGATTCAATTGCCGTTTACCCCCCACAACGTTTAAGCGCGTCGCAACAAGCGGCAATTGTTGCCACCGCCATTAAAATCGGTGAGCAAGTTCACTGTGTCGGAATGATGAACATTCAATTTATTGCTGCCGATCAACTTTACGTCATTGAAGTTAATCCCCGGGCCAGCCGGACGGTTCCATTCATGAGTAAAGTCACCCACCAACATTTAGCTAAAATTGCAACCAGCTTAATTCTTGGTAAAACACTGACCGACTTACATTTACAACCTGGTTTAGGCAAAACGCCCGAAACAGTGGCGGTCAAAGCACCAGTTTTCTCGTTTATGAAGTTACCAGCAATGAAAACAACCTTAAGTCCAGAAATGAAATCAACTGGTGAAACGATTGGTCAAGGTAAAACCTACCAGCAGGCGTTAACCAAGGCACTTTTAGATAGCTATCATTTTAAACCGGCCACGACGGCCAAGATTGTTTTACTAGATACTAGTTTTCAGTCCGATTACGGACTAAAAAAACAACTACTGGCCAAGGAAATGACACCAATTTTAGTTAGTCAACTTCCAGTAGCTGGTTGGCAGACAATTGCACCTACCAAACTAGATTCACTAACAACTGCGGATGTCGCCTTTGTTGGTGCCTGCAACGCCGATGCTACTACGACGGATTCACTGGTTTATTACGCGTTAAGTCACAACCTATCCCTTTTCACCGCTAAAGACACGATAACCGCCGTAACTAATTTAATTGAACACTAATTAACAATTGACTAGGTCGTTATTTAAAAGGGAGACAAAGATCAGTTTTAGGTTCTGTTCTAGAGTAATGTTTTCAAGCCAAAAAGGTAGGGGGTACGACATAAATTATAGGGTCTACACTTTCTGGTATTGGTGAATAACTAATACCGGTTTTTTGTCTGTTTTGAAAATCAGAAAAATAAAAAAG
>NZ_RHNQ01000109.1 GCF_003946275.1 Loigolactobacillus backii | reverse complement strand
TAAAGCCTCAAAAAGGGACTAACTGCTAAAGCAGTAAGTCCCTTTAATTCGATTTACCGTTGACTGACGGCCATTAACCAGCTTCAATGATCATCAGCGGGTAAATTAAAGCCATAGGCCAAGTTCAAAGACTTGGACCATCTAATTCATCATGCTGTCTCTCTGAACGTTCCTGTGGCCTCTGAGGGGCTTTTTTAGACGGTTCTTTTAGTCCAGCTCGTTCTAGCCACTCACTTGGTAAGCCAACACCTAATTTGCGCTGTAAGAACCGGTCAACGCTCCGAACAATTCCTTGTAACGTATCCACTAATTTTTGGAGCTTCTCATTTTTCTTGCTTAAATCATAATTATTGTCTTTAACTTCAAGCAGTTGATAATTTAAGCTTTGATTATCAAGTTTTAAACGGTTCTGTTGTTGATTATAAATATCACTGACAGCTGCTCGAGATTCTAAGTCATGAAGATCACTTTTTCTAACAACCACTTTATCCTTGCTTAAAAGAGTAGGTTTGCTCTCAATTTCCTGCTGATCACGAGGTTTAAGTTCAGCAAGGCGTTTTCTGGCATCTTCAAGTTCAGCTTGTATTTCTCGTTTTTGAAGCGTCGCCTTTTTCAAGTCTTCCCGCATAGCTTTGTATTCTGGTACCGTTAAACTTTTATGTTGCGATTCTTGAATACCACGTTCAACATCAAATCCGTGTTGTCGTAAATGAACTGGCAATTGATCTTGAACGTTTTGCAAAGCCGCACGATTAAACACCCGTTTAGCCGATAATTTATACTCATCATCAAATGGAACAATTCCCATATGCATATGGGGCGTTCTCTCATCAAGATGAACAATCGCATAACGAATGTTTTCTTCACCAAATTTTTCAGCAAAGTAAGCTTTAGCTGTTTCAAAATATTTGCGCGTATCAGCCGCCGTTAAATTAGCAAAGAAATTGCTATCGCTCGAAATAATCCATTCATTGACTAAAACGGCATCTTTTCTGACCGCTCGCTGACTGGTTTTATGCTCGTTAATATAAGCCTCAATATCCGTTTTGAAATGGTTAGTCCGACCAGCAACTAAATCATAATTTAAGTCAGAACGGTCAACGTCAATATCAGTATTTTTGTGATGTCGCGTTCGGCGTTGATCATGATTACCCAAGCCAACTAAATTATCAGCTCTTAATTTCTGCATATTAGCGACTAAATAACTCATTTCACCACTCCATTCCAAAAAGCTAAATTTGGTTAGAGCATAGCACAGAATTCGGCAAACCTCCATGCAAGGTATAGCCCAATATACTTTACCTTGTAAAGTTTGGGCTCTGCGAGGCAATTTTTGCCGTTGGCAAAAAAATAATACCTTAACAATGTTCATCAAAAATAAAATTTCTCAAAACATGTAAAAGTTCTCTTTGAAGTTTTACAGGTTCAGTTTTTCTTTTCTCAAATTCTCTAATATAATCATCGCTTTGATCAGCACTCATATTTCTAAGATTAATACCAGATCCTCGAGTAGCTATCAATTCATAGTAATCGAACAACGATTGCACGATTTTATCCACTATTTCAAAAATACTATTTGGAATTGCAAGAGTTCCTTCAACAAAATTTCTCAAAGCTAGTAAATCACTAGTCAAATCAGGAATAGAATCTTTACCGGCACATTCTCCAATTTTATTATGAAGTGCTCCAGCTTTCTCAAAAAAAATATTTATAAATTCCTGCAAAACAACAAACTTATTAGAATTATCAGTATAATTTGTAACTTCAGAAATGAATTTTACATCAGAATTACTAATATTATTACCGTTAAAATTACCAGAAGAAGTATTAGAACAATTATCTTGACTGGTCTGATTACTTTTTTTCATGCTTCTCACCTTCACTATTATCAACATTGACACTAGAATTATCGATATTATTACCATTGAAATTTCCCTTAATATTTTTCGAACTGTTAATAGTCTTTTTATTTCCTGCAAAAAAGTTAAAAGTACCCTTAATCATTCCCTTAAACAATCCCTTTAAGGCATTGAAAAATGAAGCCAAAGCAATCACCTCCCCCCTCACTTATAATATAGACAATAAATCATTAAACAAAATAATTCTTACGCTGATAATCCCATTTAGCAACAATCTCACGCACCACTTGATCAACCTTTTGATCATCACTATCCGTATTAATCAAATCACCATTTTCAACGTCTTCCAATTGCAACTGTTTGCGAATTTCTTTCAGTAACCCCCCATAACTAATTTGGCGGGAACCAGCCAAAGCTTGTTCCAGATCGTCAATCACCTGTAAGTCTTGTTCTGGATTATTCGTCAAAATATCTTTAGACTTTACCTGATATTTAGCCGTTTCTTGAGCACTGGCCAATAAAGAATTTTTATGGCGATTCACATTCGGTTTAACTGCCTCAACATTCACAACTGGCATATAAGTTAATTTCATAGCTCGTTGCCAATATCCAGTCCATTCCGCCTGTGAAATATAATTATCAGTTCCCGTAAAATAGCTTGATTTCATAAAAAGCAAGACATGCATATGATGGTGATACATCGGCTGATCTACTTCATGATTAACGGTCACTTCAGTTGAACGCACATAGCCCAGCAAATTCTTAGCTGGCTTTTTATAACGCATTAAATCACGAATAGCTCGTCCCATTTGTCGTAATTCACTTTTTAACTGATTACCGGAGGTATTTTCAACCGTCAAAGTCAAAAATAAGAACCGACCCGTTTTACGTTGTTTAACTGCTTCTGCCAAAATCTGTGTTAACTGATTAGATTGCTTCATTGCCCGCCGCCAATTGCATAGCGGACACAAACGGGAATGACAAAACCAAGTCTGGGCCAATTTTTTATGACCATTTTTATCTTCCACAAAGCGCAAAACTTCGCCACATTCTTTAACTCGATGAGCTTTCTTATAATGCAATATCTGCAAATAGTCACTATACTGTAAATTTTCTAGCTTACGCTCTCTCCACGGACGAACTTTCCCCGATTGCGATTGATCAACTAAAACTTTTCTATCAGTCAAAATAAAACTCCTCTCATATTAGTCACGTGAGAGGAGTTAATCCGTTATGTATTACTTTACTAAAATCAGTCAGAAGGCTTGACGGGCAAGTACCTAAGCCTTAGACTATGTCTAGTAAATATAAATACGATTTTACAAGATTAACTCACGCGTTCGAGGTCGGCAAACTTTCGAAGCTCACGTGAGTTTTTTTTATACTCATTTTATAAACTCATAATACGCCTAAGCCCAGTTCTGTCAAGGCTTTGTCCAACTTTTAAAAAAGTCCGTTGTTTCTAATAGTATCAAGATAAGAAGAAACCGTCGAAAAAACGACGGTTTCAAACCCCAAAAAGCAGATCAGCAAAAATCGCCGAACTGCTTTTTAAGACCATGGCTTTCAGCCATACTGACCAGCTGAACCAGCTGGACCCCATAAATGAGCGGGAGCCCCCGCTCAAACTCACCCCGCACTCGCCGTGAGGCAGGCAAAAAAAGCAGGTGTGCTTTTCTTTGCATGCGCAAAAGTGTCTTGGTCTAGTGAGTCAGTCAACTCCTTAAAGCCTCAAAAAGGGACTAACTGCTAAAGCAGTAAGTCCCTTTAATTCGATTTACCGTTGACTGAC
>NZ_RHNQ01000108.1 GCF_003946275.1 Loigolactobacillus backii | reverse complement strand
GGTAAGTACCAATTAAGCTCTTCATACTTAGGTGGCGACTACTCAGCTGCTAACCAAGAACGTGTTGCTAACAACTATGTTACTTCCCGTTATGGTTCATGGACTGGTGCCCAAGCCTTCTGGCAAGCAAACGGTTGGTACTAAGCCTTTAAATTTGTAATTGATGGCACTCACTGCGGTGGGTGCTTTTTTGTGTCCTGTTTATAAAAAGGCTAAATAACAATGGCCGCTTATTACTGATCATGATTACAAAGCAAAAAAAGAGCGGATGTGCTATGCTATTTTTAGAAGAAAAGCGCTGACATCTCTTTAACAGCGCTTTGGAGTGACCCCACTTTACCCGTGCAAAAATTTTGGCACAATAAAGTACAGTAACTATTGTGATTGGCTTTTTACATAATCTTTAGTTGCTACTGGTATCCTCCAAAAATAACTATTTAAATACAGGAGGTTCATTATGAGTAATACACAAAAATTACCTTTACGCAAAGATATTCCGGTTGAATTAACTTGGGATTTAACCACCGTTTACCCGACCGATGACGACTGGGAAGCTGCTTACAAGGATGTTCAAACATTGACTACGACAGTTGAAAAATTGAGTGGTACTTTAGCGGCCAACGCACGCGACCTGAGTACTGGTCTGGAACAAATTTTTGATCTCTACCGTAAATTAGAAAAAGTTTATGTTTACGCTAGTTTAAAAACCAACCAGGATAATAATGATCCAACCTATCAGGCAATGTCACAACGTGCAGGTGCGTTGGTGGCCAAAGTCTCCGCCCAAACCGCCTTTGTCGAACCAGAAATTCTGGCCATTCCTGAAGATAAACTGACTAGTTACATTGACGAAAATAGTAACCTTCAAGTTTATAAGCACTACTTAACACAACTCACGGCTGCACGCGACCACACCCTATCGACTAACGAGGAAAGTTTGCTTGCCGGTGCCAGTGATGTCTTTGATGGTTCATCACAAACATTTAACGTTTTAAATGACGTTGATTTACCATTCCCCACCGTTAAGGATGCTCAGGGTAACGATGTTCAGCTCTCCCAAGGTGTTTATGGTACATTAATCGAATCAACCGACCAGGCTGTCCGGCAAAATGCTTTTAAACAACTATACAAGGTTTACAATCAATTTCGGAATACGTTGGCTTCAACGCTTATCACGAATGTTAAAATGCATAATTTTCGTGCTCAGGCCCACCATTATCCAAGTGCCCGTGCCGCCGCAATGGCGGGTAACCACATTCCCGAAAGCGTCTATACAACTTTAGTTGATGTTGTTAAAAAACACTTACCTCTTTTACATCGCTACGTTGCATTACGTAAAAAAACGCTAAAGCTCAAACAGGTCCATATGTACGATATGTACACTCCTTTAACTGGTGAACCGACTTTAACTTATACTTACAAAGAGGCCCAGCAGGAAGTCTTAAAGGCTGTCAAAGTCTTGGGCCGTGATTATACTAGTGTTGTTGAGGAGGCTTATGAAAAGCGCTGGATTGACGTTGTTGAGAATAAAGGTAAGACTAGTGGTGCCTACTCTTCTGGTATGTATGATACCAACCCATACATTTTGTTGAACTGGCAAAACAATCTGAATAGCCTATATACTTTGATTCACGAAATGGGCCATTCAGTTCATAGTTATTACACGCATCACAATCAACCCTATGTATACGGTGACTACGCTATTTTTGTTGCCGAAATTGCGTCCACGACTAATGAAAATTTACTGACTGATTACCTATTAAAAACCCAAACTGATCCAAAGGTACGAGCTTATGTTTTAAACTACTACCTCGATGGCTTTAAAGGCACAATTTTCCGGCAGACTCAATTTGCTGAATTCGAACAATTTATCCATACTCAGGATGCTAACGGAATTGCGCTGACGGCCGAAAGTATGTCGGATTACTACGGTAAATTAAACAAGGCATACTACGGTCCTGATACTGCAGACGATCCAGAGATTGCTTTAGAATGGTCACGAATTCCCCATTTTTATTTAAATTATTACGTTTACCAATACGCTACTGGTTTTGCCGCAGCGACTACCTTGGCGGATAAAATTGTTAATGGAAAACGACCAGAACGCGATGCTTACATTAACTACCTTAAATCTGGTAGTTCGGCCTACCCAATTGAAATTATGCAGGCCGCTGGTGTCGACATGACTAAAGCTGATTACCTCGAAAAGGCCTTTACTGTTTTTGAAGAACGCCTAACTGAACTAGAAAAATTACTAGCTGACTAAAAGTTAGCGTGTATCCAAATGATTACTTACTATTTCATAACGAAGAGAGGGAGTTGGATAAACGTCACTTTTGGGGTTCAGCCGACCCAGACTTTTAGCACATATTCTAGAGTAATATTCGGAAATAGCAAAAAAAGCTAGGACACTTGTCCCAGCTTTTTTGCTGGCCAGAATTATTCCTAGCGAAAAGCGATGACAAAAACGTAACCTAGGCCAGATCAAATTTCATTAAGCTAGGACTTTGGACTGAATTAGCCTTTTCTTTAGAAAATATTTAACCTTATCAGTTATCCTTAAGACGCAGATAACCAAAACGTTATCACTAAAAAATTGAAGAGGTCAATTATGTTAATTCAAAAACACAAAATGCCAATAAAATGGTGGCTAGGCTTAACGGTGAGCTTCTTATTACTTGCCATTTTAGTTAAATTCCAGCTTCTCACTGGACTTGACGAACTACTAATTAAGGGAGTTCAAGCCAACACCTCGGCTACGAAAGATTTTTTCTTTAAACTAATCACCATTTTGGCACAACCAACACTTGATCTATTCTACGCCGCACTAATCGCCGGATTCCTCTGGTTTCATCGCCATACTAGTGAAGCCATCTGGGTTATCTTAACTATTTTTGGTGGCGACGCAATTGCCAGTGTGGTCAAAAAACTAGTTGCACGCCAGCGGCCAGCAATTAAAATAATCCTACCCGAAAATGGCTACAGCTTTCCTAGTGGGCACGTTTTAGGAACTACGATTATCCTTTTATTTATTTGCGTTTTTTGGATCAATCACTTAAAAAACAAGTGGCAGCAGTCACTTTGTTACATTGTTGGCGTACTTTTATTATTATTAGTTAGTTATTCCCGTGTTTACCTTGGCGCTCACTATCCCAGTGACGTACTTGGTGCAATACTATTGGCGCTAATTTGGGGTGAAGCGGCACTTTGGCTTTACCAACATTACTTCCTCCGCCTTCAGAAGAAGGTAGTTCGGCCGCGCCACGCAAAATATTAACGAGTGGCGTACTTAGATTTTAAGCCACAATCTAAAATGATTACTGGCTACGCTAACCTTACTGCTCAGTCCGTTTAACAAGGCCAATCACAATAATTTTTTTAACACGTTTACGTTGATCAAAAAGGACTTTCCAAACTTTAGTGAAAAAGGATCTTCATACTGTTCTTTAGTTTTCCGGACAAACAATCGGCAAAACAACTTAAAAAGGAGGAATAGCACCAAATTTAAATGGCTCTCTGTCAAATCCTGTTGATAGCCAATTTTACAGTGTTAGAAGTTAGGCAACTTCTAATGCTGTTTTTTTATGGGTCTCTGTCAAATCGTATTGGTGGAGATTTTGAACGGCACATTCACTTCGGTGAATGTGCTTTTTGTTTACTCA
>NZ_RHNQ01000107.1 GCF_003946275.1 Loigolactobacillus backii | reverse complement strand
TTATGTTTGGCGATTTAATCATACGGGGAAGGTCTTCCCTTTTCAATTACTATTTACACAAAATATTGTACACTCCCTGAAAAATAACTGCGACTAAAACAACTGCGTAAAAAATAACAAAAAAGATCGAATATCCTGCCGATCGTGCAAAATTTCGCATGAGATCGCCTCCATTTATTCTTACGCTTTTAGTATACACCTTAATAATTTTACCAAAATGATAGCAAAATTATTAAAGTGTAAGAATATATGGGCGTGGGACAAAAGTCGGTTTTTGATTTACTGCGTAACGTAGGCCAATTCAATAACCGCACTTATAGTTCTCGGATTAGCTGTAGTCGTGTTTGGCGCACGTCCTAGAGTAATGCTCAAAAAAAATAAGCAGCCAGGACTTTTGCCCTAACCTGAAGTGAACCCCAATATTAGATTTTAGTCCAATACCGGGGGTTCACTTCAGCCGCTTATTTTTTATCCAAAAAACAATTAACTATTATTTAGTAGTACCACGTTCCACAATTCCGTAAGGTAAAAGAATTGTTTGGTTTTCAATTTCTTCTTTGTTCATTAACTTAGTCAACAAACGCATTGCAACTGCACCAATATCATATAAAGGTTGTGTGATTGAGCTCATCTTTGGGCGTGACATCTCAGTCAACTTGGAATCATTACTTGTAATGATCTCAAAATCATCTGGGAATTTAGCATTATCATCACCGGCACCATTGAGTAAACCAATTGCCAGTTCATCGTCACCGACTACTGCGGCCGTCGCATCAGTAGCCTTAATTTCAGGCCAGATTGCTTCGCCAGCCTTATAACTATATTCAGTTTCAAACACTAGCTTTTCATCAAATGGTAAACCAGCCTTTGCTAAAGCCTTTTTATAACCATTTAACCGGTATAATCCATTAATTGGTTGATCCATATTGCCGGTAACAAAGGCAACTCTCTTATTACCGTGGCGGATTAAAGTACTAACTGCTTCTTCAACGGCAGCAATGTAGTCAATATTAACGCTGGCAATTTCTTCATCAGAATCAACTGAACCGGCCAAAACAATTGGCGTTTTTGAACGAGCAAATTCTGAACGCATATTAGTCGAGATCTGATTACCCATGAAAATAATGCCGTCCACTTGCTTAGTTAACAACGTATTTAACACTTGTAATTCTTTTTGGCCGTTTTCATCAGAGTTAGCCAAAATAATATTGTACTTATACATCGTTGCAACGTCATCAATTCCCCGTGCTAATGATGAAAAATAAATATTAGTTACATCAGGAATAATAACCCCAACCGTCGTTGTTTTTTTGCTAGCTAAACCCCGAGCAACGGCATTAGGCCGGTAATCTAAACGATCAATAACTTCTAAAACCTTCTTACGTGTTGCCGGCTTAACGTTTGGGTTACCGTTAACAACTCGCGAAACGGTTGCCATCGAGACGCTTGCCTCACGGGCAACATCATAAATTGTAATTGTTTGTTTTTCCATTTATAAGTCCCTCTCTTCGCTTTCATTTGTTTTCATAAATTCACCTTTACCAACTTAACAAAGTTTGAAAACAAATGCAAGCGTTTTAAAGCCTTTTTTCATAAAATTTACATGATCGTTTTCATAAATTATTTAAACCGATCATTAATGTGTATCTGGTAACGAGAGGTGTTGAATATGCTATACTAATTTTAGTTAAGAAAGGATGATTCTATGGACCACTTACAGAGTTTAAGTCATTGGCTACAAGAAAATAATTTAGATGTAGCTTTCATTAGCAACCCAACAAGCGTTGCCTATTTCTCCGGATTTTATGCTGAACCAGAAGAACGTGTGCAAGCACTCTTAGTCTTTCCAGATCAAGATCCCTTCTATTTTGGACCTCAGTTAGAAGTTGAAGCAGTCAAGGGTGCTGGCTGGAAATATGGTGATTATGGTTACTTAGATCACGAGGACCCCTTTGCCATCATTGCTGAACAGATCAAAAAACGCCAACCAAATTCCCAGCGTTGGGCAATTGAAAAAGATGATCTGCCAGTGGGCCGTTACGAAACAATTCTGAAGTATTTTCCGGAAGCAACTTTCCCGGGAGATGCTAGTCGTTTTATTGAAAAGGCTAAATTGATCAAAACGCCCGCCGAAATTGCCCTAATGGACGAGGCTGGTAAGCAAGCCGATTATGCTTTCAGTGTTGGCTTTAAGGCTGTTCAGGCCGGCCGAACCGAACAACAGATTGTCGCCGAAATTGAATACGCGTTAATGCAACAAGGCGTGATGAAAATGAGCTTTGGTACAATTGTTCAGGCTGGAACTAACGCTTCTGATCCTCACGGCGAACCTAAAGAAACAAAACTTGCACCAAATGAATTAGTTTTATTTGATTTAGGTACCGTTAATAAAGGCTATATGAGTGATGCAACTAGAACCATTGCTTTTGGTAAACCTAGTGACAAAGCACTTGATGTTCATAAAGTCTGTTTAGAAGCACAGTTAACGGCCCAGGCTGCCGTTAAACCTGGTCTTACAGCAGCGGAATTAGACCAAATTGCTCGTGATGTGATTACCAAAGCTGGGTACGGTGATTACTTTATTCACCGCCTTGGTCATGGAATTGGCACTTCAACACATGAATTTCCTTCAATTATGGCCGGCAACAATATGGAATTACAGCCTGGTATGTGTTTCTCGATTGAACCTGGTATCTACATTCCTGGTGTTGCTGGTGTTCGAATTGAGGATTGTGTCCACGTCACTGAAACCGGGGCCAAGCCGTTTACTCATACACCAAAGGAATTACAGTACATTAACTAATAACGCTACACTAATGGTGATTAAGATTGGCCTAGGGATTATTTAGAAATAGCTAGGTTCTAAATCACTAAGCGTAGGAAGGGAGTGGGACAAAAGTCGGTTTTGAGTTTACTGCCTAGCTACAGCTAATCCAACAACCATAGTACAGTTATTGGATTAACTGTAGCTAGGCACGTGTATCCAGACTTTTGGCGCACGTTCTAGAGTAATGATCGAAAAAATAGTAAGAGGCCAGGACTTTTGTCCTGGCCTCTTCGCTTTATTTTCTGAATATTTTAATGAAGGTGTTTTCAAAATAATAGCTAAAACTAATTTTCAGCAGAATCACTTGATGAACTATCTGAATCATCAGTTGCTGTATTTAATTTGTCCTCAGCCTCATCAGCAGCACTACTTGCTGCCGACGTGATATTATCTTTGGCCTCACCAAAAGCACTGTGCCCATCAATGTTAATATCTGCATAATCCGCATCATCGGCAACATTATCTTTTAAATCAGCCGCTGAATCTTTTAAATCAGATTTAACATCACTGGCAGCATCCTTTAACGTATCCGTTGTTTCCCCAGCGGCGTCAGTAAAGTCATTAGCAGCATCGTCCACAAAGTCAGCGTAATCAGCTGCCTTATCACGTAACTGGTTGACCTTTCGTGCTAAATTGTCCTTTAATTCGTCACTTGATTCCGGTGCTAACAGACGTGTTGCTGCAAATGCAGTGGCACCTCCAAGTAGAAAACCAAATAGAAATTTTCCTTTAGCCATTATGAATCACTCCTTTGCGTATTATCAGTTGTTGCTTTTTTGCGGCGATGATTTTGGTAGAAACGTAACGCTCCTACCCCCACTCGGCCCAGAGTTGAAGCTTTGGCCGTTGAATTGCCAATATCAGTTATCCGTTCCACCAAATGATGACTGGCCTCATTAACGTCCGAAACACTCTCACCAAGATCACCAGCGGCCTGAAAGACGGGGTCCAAGTTCGCCACCTTACCATTTACATCTTCAAGTAAGACATTTGCTTTGGTTAACAGACCTTCAACTTCCTTTGAAAGTGCATCAACGTCACTTGTTACTGTTGTTACTGTGCGGTTTGCCTCGGCCACAGTTGCCTGAACTTCCCGCATAATTTTTGTTACTCGAATCAAAACGAGCACAATAAAGAAAACAAGAATCAGAAATGCAATTGCAGCAATTAAAGCAGCAGCTTCACCACCAGTCATATCATAGCCTCCTCGTATTATTAAAAATGTATTCAAGTATTGACCAGCTTCGCTGTTTGGATGCTGTGTGATATTCTCTAATTGTTC
>NZ_RHNQ01000106.1 GCF_003946275.1 Loigolactobacillus backii | reverse complement strand
AATCTTATTTTTTTCGTCCTTAATTTTTTGATTAAGGGCTTTTAATTTAGCTTCTTGTTTTTCTAAGTTACTTTGAGCCATAACGATCCCGCCAATCATATTAGAAATAATCACCGACACTATATCATACGGAGAACGTTAAGTCAAAGTATAAAATTTGAAATAGCGAAGCGGAAGGCATACACTAAATTAAAGTTAAGAGAATCAGAAGACGGAGTGAAACGAGGTCAATACGCACTTACACATAGAATAAATTCTATGTTCTTATCCCAAACATTTGTATTAGATTTCGCTTTGCTCAAACGAGATATTATTAATTTTTCAAAACAACTAATAGATTAGATAATAAAAGCATTTTTTTCAGTTTATGTTAATTATATTTTGAAATTCAATTATTCATATCTTTCGTTCATAATTAATAGAATTTTATATAAATATCAAGGTCCCTTTATATAAAAATATTTCAATATTATGTCTGATTCATCCTTATTAACTTTTTTTACGTAAACATCCAAATTCTTGCTGAAAGGTACCTATTTCTTTTACTACCTTTTTTTTAATGCAGACATTGTAAAGATCACTACATTCAGGTATTTTAGCAGATAATAATTTCTGAGATCTATACGCATAGGATAACATGTTTTTCTTATTTATAGGTTTGTTCAATAGATACATAATGGTCGTTTTTCTTATTTATAGGTTTGTTCAATAGATACATAATGGTCGTTTTTCTTCTTCCTCTTAGGCCTATACCTTTCTTATATTCCTCTCTAATTTTATCTAATCTCTTAGATACTTTTTCTTTTCTAAAAAATCTTTTACTATCAAGATACCTTATTTTTAAAGCTTTATATGAATTATCAGAAGGCACTTTTGCAATCCTTCTTTCCTTCATATTCCTAACTAGCAAATGAATTGCATGCTTACCACGATAATGGAATTTATATATAGTTTTAGGACGCAAAAAAACTGATTTGCCATTAAATGAAAATCCCAAATGAGAGTGTAAAATATTTTGTGTAAATGAGTATTGAAAAAAGGAAGACCTTCCCCGTATGATTATAAGCGTCTAAACCAAATCAACGGAGGTCTTCCCCTATGAATCAGTTTAACAAAGAATTGGCAAATGTACTACTATCTCATGGTGATTTAAAAGAAGTTTTTAGAAAACAACTGCAGGATACATTAAATACGTTACTTCAAGCCGAGTTAACTTCTGTTCTAGGCTACGATCCTTATGATCGTCAAGGTTTCAACTCTGGTAACTCTCGAAATGGCCAATATTTTCGTCAAATTGATTCAGAGTATGGAAAGCTGAGTATCTGTGTCCCACGTGATCGCAAGGGCGAGTTTAAGGCTAACTTAATCCCACCTTATTCTCGAAGAGTAGATGCACTGGAAACGACGATTATACAGTTATACGAAAAAGGAATTACAACTCGAGAAATAGCTGACTTAATCGAAAAGATGTATGGAACTCATTATTCACCCACTACGATTTCCAACATTACAGCCATTGTTGAGGATCAAGTGACTGCTTATCATCAGCGGCGGTTTAGTTCGACAGACTACGTCTGTCTTTTCCTTGATGCAACTTATGTGCCCTTACGTCGTGATACGGTTCAAAAAGAGTCGGTTTATGTCGCTTTAGGTATTAAAGCAGATGGTCATAAAGAAATTTTAGATTACTGTATTGCACCAACGGAAAATTCAGAAGTTTGGTCCGAATTACTAACTGGTTTAGTCAGTCGTGGTATTAAACACGTCCAGTTAGTCATCGCAGATGGCTTAGTTGGCTTGGATTCAGCGCTTAACCACAATTATCCTCAAGCTAAATTTCAACGCTGTCTGATCCATATGTCACGGAATATCATGCAGAAAGTTCGCGTAAACGACCGTGCAGAGGTCGTTAATGAGTTCAAAGAACTCCACAGAGCAAAAACACGTGATGAAGCCCAGCTAATTTTAAATCGTTTTATCGATCATTGGGAGTCAAAGTATCCTCGAATGGTTAGAAATTTAGCCAGTACGTCTAATTTACTAACCTTCTTAGAATTTCCTCCGAGTATTCGCAGAACAATTTACTCAACGAACATTATTGAATCATTCAATAAAAAGCTGAAGCGCAAGACAAAAGTCAAAGAACAATTTCCAAATGAATCAGCACTTGACCGTTTCCTTGCGACAATTATCTTAGAGTACAACGAGAAATACTTCGGCAGAGCTCATAATGGCTTTAAGCAGTGCCAAGATACTTTAGAATCAATGTTTTAAGCTAGACAAAATGATACGAAGAAGTCTTCTTGTTATTTACACAAACTTCTTGACGCTCTCGTCCTTTTTGGATGGTGTTTTTATTTGGTCAATCGGCTAGACTAACAAGCCGATATTTTGCGTGGTTATTCTTTTTGCATTAGACTTAAGTTATAATTCGAATTCAGATTAGGAGGATCCCTATGAAGTTTGATATTGTAGTTGTCGGTGGTTCAACGGCCGGATTTTATTTGGTGAAGGCATTACGGACTAAAGGTTTTTCAGGTAGTATTTGTTTAATTGATCGCGAAGACGCACTGCCTTATAATCGTTATAAATTATCTAAAAATTGGCTGACAGGCAAGAAGTTAGATGCACCTATTTTTAAACCGGAATCGTTCTTTGCTGAAAATGAGATTAAGTTACAATTAAATACCGAAGTTGTGGCGGTTCATGATGAGAAGAAGAAAGTTGTCACAGCAGATCATCAAGAAATTACTTATGGTCAACTTGTTCTAGCTATGGGTGCAGAGTCACGTCATTTGCACTTGCCTAATGATGACGCTGAAGGAATTTTTTACTTAAGAAGTTATCACGATGCGATCAAGATTAAGCAGTGGAGCGAGCAAGTTAAAGATGTGGTCTTAATTGGCGCTGGGTTTATTAGTTTAGAATTGGCTAGCTCCTTTAGAAAGTTAGGCCTTAATGTCACAGTTGTTGAACATGGTCAACATCCATTGGGACGTGTAGTTGGTCCACAGGCTTCAGAATATTTCGTTAAGATGCATCAAGAACAGGGCGTCAAATTTGTTTTAGGTAGTGGTGTTGAATCGTTTACGCATGACCAACAGCATCAAGTCACTGGGGTGGTAACTGATACGGGTGCAACAATTCCTGCACAAATGGTTGTTGTTGGTGTTGGTGCAGTTCCTAACACGTCAATTAAAGCAGATCATTTGGAATTAGGGCAGAATATTGTCGTTAATGAATATGGCGAAACAGCACTGAAAGATGTTTACGCTGTTGGCGATGCTACTATTTGGCCGTTCCAGGGTGAAGAGATTCATGTGGAACATTGGGAAAATGCGCAAAGTCACGGTAAAAATGTTGCCGCTAATCTGATCCAGCCACAAAGTCAGCCTTATGATGTCTTACCATATTTTTGGACAGATCAGTATGATCAAACCTTTGAATATTTAGGTCATACGACTAAGTGGGATCAAACTTTTATCCGCGGTAATCTTGATTCTGGTAAGTTTACAATTGCTTATGTTGATGAAAATCAAGTACCATTGGCTATTTTGTTTGCTAATGGTAATGACGAGCGTGCTGACGTTACCGAATTAATGTCACGCCGTCAACCATTAGATTCAGAACGGTTTGCCGATACTAATCAGCCATTATCCACGTTATAAAATGTGATTTTTAAAAGGAGGTTCAAGTTGTTATGCCACAAATTAAATTAATTCGCGCTTATGATCAAGCAGCAGTTAAACGGGCATCTGGTTATAAAATTTTAGTGGATCGCTTGTGGCCTCGGGGGCTCGCTAAAGCTGATTTACCTTATCAATGGTGGCTTAAAGAATTAGCGCCAAGTTCTGAGTTAAGGAAATGGTTTAATCATCAAGAAGAGCGCTATCCTGAATTCAAGCAACGCTATCTTGCTGAAATTGCCGCCAATCCATTAAGTGCAGCGGTGCTTGATTTTATTAGTCTCTGTTTACAAAGTGAAGATGTAATTTTAATTTATGGTGCTAAAAACGAGCAACACAATCAAGCTGTGGTTTTAAAAGCATGGTTAGAACAAAAATTGGAATAAGTTATACCTGATAAAAAGCTTGGATCACTTGATTCAGGCTTTTTTATTTAGCATTAATTGACTTGTTTAGTTAAGAGCATAAAATATAAGTAAAGTCATTAATCAGCGTCAAAAAATCAGAAACTGTCAAATCTTTTGTGTAAATAGATCTTTCTCATAGATTGATTTTTTATTCTTTATTTAATCAAAGTAAGAT
>NZ_RHNQ01000105.1 GCF_003946275.1 Loigolactobacillus backii | reverse complement strand
GGGGAAGTATACTCTCCTCACAATTAGAACTATCAATATTTTACGTATCACCTACTTGACTTCTGACCACAAGTCTTAATAATTTACTACATAGTAAGAATCGATTAATATTAGTGAATTGTCAAGCGTTTAGCTAAGTGAAAGTGAGTGATTGTATTATGGATAATCAGTTATACCGAGCAACTCTAAATTGTCAGGGCAAACATTACTACTTGTTGGCTTCCGATCAGGGTTTAGTTTTTGTTGGTAGTCCAGATGCTTCAATTGATGAGGCCAAACACTATTTGCCAAATTCTGAAGTAGCGAACGCCAAAGAGAAATCCTTGGCAAACTATAAGCAACAATTGAATGACTATTTTACCGGTAAACGCTCGTTGTTGAACATTCCACTTGATATTCGAAGGGGCACAAAATTACAACAACAGGTTTGGCAAACACTATTAAAAATACCATACGGACAGACGTGGTCCTACACCGAATTGGCCACTGCTAGTGGTTATCCTACGGCAGTTCGTGCGGTTGCTAGCGCGGTGGGGGCCAATCCACTATTAGTTGTGATTCCTTGTCATCGAGTGATACGTAAGGACGGAAGGCTTGGCGGCTATCGTGGTGGTTTAGCAATGAAACAGCAGCTGTTATCGCTAGAGGCACAACGGTGCTAAAAAGAGTGCGGTAATAATGTCGCTCTTATACTAAACTTTTGGCCCACGTTCTATCGTAATCGGAAACAATAAGAGACCAGGACTTTTGTCCCGGCCTCTCCTGACTTGTCACAATAAATTTTATACGCGTTTAGTCCAAACTAAGTCATGTTTGGAGCTAGGACAAAAATCTAGCCCACTACTATTTTAAAGTAAGTAAGCTAGAACCAACTTTTGGCCCACTTTTTGACTAATTTGGTGTAAACGTGTTTGAAAAAGCAGGTTCCTGTACCCTTTCACGCACTCGCTAGCCAGAAACAGCGCCTATTTGTTACTCTAACTTTTGGCTACGGGCGTCACTACCTTACGCGATAACCAAGGTAGTAACTTAGCATAGGCGATCATGAAGACAATACTAACAATAACACCCTTAATTAAATTAAAAGGTAAAATTCCAGCAAAGACCATTTGCATGACCGGAGCAGTAAATTTAATGCCTGAGAATTTAAAGTACATTGGTAGTAGGACAAATAAATTGGCGAAGCACATGAAGACAGTTAGCAATAAGATACCAGAAGTAAAACCAGCCAACATATTGCCGGTGCTTGGTCTAGCTAGGGTGTTGTGCTTTTGACCTCGTTTGAAGAAATAATAAACGGGTAAAGTGAAACACAAGGTGGCAAAAAAGTAAGCAACATCACCAATTAAGTAAGGAACGCCACCATGGGTTAGAAAATCTAATACACCACTGATGAAGGCCGTTGCAATCCCAGCAGCAGGGCCATATAAGAACATTGTGATGAAGACTGGTAAGTTACTAAAATCTACTTTTAAATACGAAAAAGCTGGTAAAATTGGAAAAGCAATTAAAAGTAGTAAATATGAGATAGCCGACATCATTGCGATCATAACAAGCTTACGGACGTTTGTTCTTTCCATATTGAAAACCTCTCCTTTTTAAACACTAAAAAACACACCACCCATGTCAAACAGAGACAAGAATAGTGTGCGCTTTATTTTATAGTCACAAATAAATAAGCCCAATCTTCTTTTATCTAGACTTTAACTATCGGTAGCGGGGTTTCACCGCTTCAGCCATTAATAACTAATGGGTCGTGGACTATAACCACCGGTCGGGAATTACACCCTGCCTCTGAAGACACATAACTAATATTCAATTTACAATGGTAATTGTAACACATATTTTTGTAAACGCAACCAGTATGCTTTAAAATTATTTGGATATTCACGTATTAATTTAATTTTTCTTTGGCTTGTGTTTAAGGTAGCCTAGAGCCTCTAAGAAAATATCGGTTTTGAGCAGTAAGGCAACGACCACATAAATAAGTGCGCCAAGGGCAATTTCGATAAGGAACCAAATCAAATGGCTCGGTAGGTGGCTCGCAACTTGCCAAACAATAATACCCATAATTCCACCGGCAACAAAAAATTTCCACAAGTCATGGAACATTTGTTTAAGGTCTAAATTCTTTCGAACAACAATTATCTGGTAGCCAGTCACAAAAATTTCGGTAATTACCGTTGCAACGGCGGCACCATAAACACTAAAAAGTTTAATACAAATGTAATTCGCAATAATGTTAACACCAGCGCCAATTGAAACTGATAAGGTATAGTCACGAACACGCTTAACTGGCAGCAAGTACTGCCGACCAATTGTGTTGTTCCAGGCTATCAGCAGAATTATTGGTGTCTGAATAATCAACAGGATACCGGTAGTCGTAAATTTTGGTGATAAGAACCAAACAATGAATTTAGGTGCAATGGCCGACATACCAAACATTAAAGGAATCGCCAGCGCCGTCACAAATTGAAAAGAACGGTATAGACTACGGTGCACGGCCTCAAGCTTATTATTTGCAAAAAGATTAGCAATATGCGGTAACAAAACGACACTTAGTGAGGTAACGGCAACCATTGCCATATTAATAAACTTGTCAGAATAATCCATATAACCAGCAGCCTGAACGGAAACCATGGCCTTTAACATAGTTTTATTAACCATAATATAAAGTTGCATTGAAATGGTCGGAATAAACAGAATGAATGAAGGTCCAACGTGACGCCAAATATGCAAAGAAGAAAACGGCACTTTCTTTACTAATTTTGGTAGGTAGGGCCAAAGCATTGCGTTACCAACTAAAGAACTGGCGGATAAAATCATAATGTATAACCATAGATCACTAGGTTGATGGATAAAAGTAAAAATCATAATAATCGTAATTATACGAACGACCGAGTTACGCAAAGTCGTTTTTTTAAAATCTTCTAGGCCCATAAAATACCAAGAGATATCAATAGCACCGGCGATTAAACTTAATGACTGCATCAAAAAGAAGAGCCGGTAGTGATGATCAAAGTGTAAAAAAACGAGAAATGCTAGGTAGGCAGCAAAGATAGTGATAATTTGTAATAGTTCAACTTCCCAGAAAATACGTGAGCGTTCCTCCAGATTATCCCGGTGGAAGGCAATTTCCCGATTTCCGTATAAAGTAATGCCTAAAGAGCCAACTAAATAAAAATAAGCCACTATTGAGTTTGTATAGGCATTAATCCCAGCACCAACTGGACCAATTACACGTGCTACGTACGGTACTGTTATTAATGGGGCAATCAACACTAGTAGCTGATAGGACATATTATAAAAATAATTCCGGATAACCTTCATTGTACGGGCGCCTTTCTAGTTGTGCGCTAAAATTGCAATTTGTTCAGGCGTCATTTTTGTTCTTTCAGAAGTACAAGATTTTTGCTTACCATTGGCCGGAACAACGTGAAAGGATTTAACGTGACTAGGGTATTGCTCCGAAGCCGCAGGAGTTTTAGTAATATCACCGTACATTCGTTCTAAAATAGTTGTAGTTCCAACGGGGATTTTCGCCTGTAAACCGCTAAATTTTGTGGGTCTTACTGCCTGAACCTCTTCAGCTGAAGCCCATTCGCGGCCAAACCAATACCAAGAAGCGTAATTAGTAACGGTGGCTGCCTGATTGTTTTGGCGTCTAGTCATTACGCGATAGCGAATCTGCTTTAATGATTTGAGTGAAAACCAGCGGGTTACAAAGTGAATTGGCGCATAAGCAATCTTACCAAACCATGAATGGTAGATGTGGTAATAACGCTCACGAACTATTTGATCAATTAAATGAAAAGCATACTTATCCCAAAGTCGTAGTAGTGAATTATTGGCCAATTTATCGAACGGAATAATATCGACAAAAACAGTCTGGCTACTAAACGTAAAATCTTCTTTAATCTCAGTTTCCTTATCAATGACCTTACTCCAAGTGACACCATAATCAGGGTCTAAATGGTCATTAATAATACCGTATTGGCCGTCCGCGTTAAATCGATTCGTTGCGGCAGCAATAAAGCGATCATACTCAGGTCGTTTCATTGCAACATCAACATCATCATCCCAAGGAATTATTCCATGATACTTAACGGCACCAAGGAGCGAGCCGCCGGATAACCAATAATCTATGTTTTCTTCTTCACAAATATCTATAATCTGACGCAACAAGTTTAGCTCACGTTGATCCCGAATTATTCATACGAGGTTTAATATCGGCATACCGCACAATTTTGGACCAATTCTCGTGCTGCTATGGCGTAGT
>NZ_RHNQ01000104.1 GCF_003946275.1 Loigolactobacillus backii | reverse complement strand
TGAGTAAACAAAAAGCACATTCACCGAAGTGAATGTGCCGTTCAAAATCTCCACCAATACGATTTGACAGAGACCCATAAAATGGTAACTTTCTACTGTAAACAAAAAAACACCCACCAAATAAATTGATGAATGCTTTTAAAACGTTGATCTGATAAAATATTAACGTTTTGAGAACTGTGAAGCTTTACGAGCTTTCTTCAAGCCTGGCTTCTTACGTTCTTTCATACGTGGGTCACGAGTTAAGAGACCTGCACGTTTTAAAGGACCACGGAAGTCAGGGTCAACATTAAGAAGTGCACGGGCAATACCATGCCGAATTGCACCAGCTTGACCAGAAAAACCGCCGCCATTTACGTTAACGTAAACATCATAGCTATCATTTGTTTCAGTTATGCCAAATGGTTGAATCATATCTTGGCGTACATTTGCAAATGGAATATAATCTGTTTGGTCTTTACCGTTGATTGTAATTTTGCCAGTACCAGGGACTAAGCGTACACGCGCTACAGAATCTTTACGCCGACCAGTACCAATATATTGAACTGTTTCTGCCAATTAATTTCCCTCCCTTAAATTAACTTTGAAATATCCAAAGCTTTTGGTTGTTGTGCAGCATTTTTATGCTCAGGACCTGCGTAAACGTGCAATTTCAAGAATTGCGTACGACCCAATGTGTTCTTTGGTAACATCCCTTTAATTGAGATTTCCAATAAACGAGTTGGGTTTGTTTCGCGCAAATGACCAGCAGTAACCTGCTTCAAACCACCTGGATGAAGGGTATGATGATAATAAATCTTTCGGTCTGCTTTTCGACCAGTCAAGCGAATTTTTTCTGCGTTTACAATGATGACATTGTCACCTGTATCAACGTTAGTTGTGAATGTGGGTTTGTTTTTACCGCGAAGGATAGAAGCCACAGCTGCTGAAAGTCGACCTAACGGAATATCCGTAGCATCGACAACGTACCAGTTATGTTCTACTTCGCTGGGTTTTGCTAAATAAGTTGATCGCACGTGTATTTCCTCCATTTTTCTGTGTCTGTTTGAACACCTAATAAGTTTCCGGGGCTTATTGTGGGGCAAACAATACCAGCTATAATCATAACTATTTTCTTTAAGAATGTCAATTCTAAAATGGATAAAATTTGTTAGTAACCTTCAACTTAAAATAGTAAAAATGAAAATCTACCAATATTTTTGTGAAAAGTGCATAAAAGCCTTTCGCTGCTCGCAATTCTTGTTTAAAATAGATAGTGTTAAGGGAGTGGAACAAAAGTCGGTTTTGGGTTCACGTTCTAGCGTAATTACTCAGTCTTCACCTCAAATACATAAATGATTAAAGGAGTTAAGTAACATGGCAGATCATACGAAACATACGAACCACATTACACATCATCGGCCACACCGCCCATTTTACAAACACAGATGGTTCCGACGTTTACTAGCAATTATCATTGTCATTATTATTTTAGTTATTATTGGTCTTGGTGCTATCTGGAAAAAGAATGCACTTGCTGAGCAACTGCACAATAGTAAGGTTCGTTTTGAGCAGACTACTACCAACACCTCCACAACTAATAAGCAGTCGGCACAGACAACGCCGCTAACCTACACGGCAATTGGTAAGATTAAGCTTGGTGACTTAACTAAGAACGCTGTGAACGGCACTAGCTACCAAACGCTTACGCAGCAATTCGGCCAACCGAATAAAACTAAATCGGCTACTGTTCAAGGAGTTAAGACCAAGGAAGTCACTTGGACAAATGTCACTGGTAGTACCAGTAAGGCAAAAGTAAAGTTTAATTTAGTTAAAAATCACGTTTATAGTAAGGATTTAACTAATTACCAAGCCAAATCACGCGCAAAAAGTATTACTGTGGCTGATTACGATACTTTAACGGCTCAAGCAACCACTTATAAAGATACAATTGCAACTTATGGTAAGCCTGATAGCTACCTAGAGCAGCGTATCTCTGGAAGCCATTTACTAGTCGCCAAATACTTTAGTGGCCTCCAAGGCTCAAGCAATGCAAGTATTAGGTTAGTATTCCAAGATGGTGTCTTGGACAACAAGTCACAAACTGGGATGGAATAATTTATAGTAACAAAAATAGCGCTCAAAGGTTAATTAGCCTTTGAGCGCTATTTGATTAGAAATATTTAAAAAAATAAACTTAATTCCGAGATACTCATAAAACTAATTCAAGACCATTAGCTTACTTAAAAAAGCCAAAAACGTTTTTTCTTTTTAGCAACTTGGGTAAAGCCAGTTGGCACAATTAGATCACCATTTATAATAGCCTTAGCATTGTTTTGGAACGTATCAACGAGTTCTTGCCCATTTTCCTTACGAAGCTTGTCAAAGGCACGCTTCATTCTAAAATTGCGTCCTTTTAGGTTATGCGCATCGGAAGCAAAAACAAAGCCCAGACCCGCATCAATAATCTGCTGCATGAACTTCATGATTTCATCCCCAAACACACCAAGATAGCTACTGGCAGTCAGCTGCGTTAAGCAGCCACTAGCAACTAAATCATACAAAATTGTTGGATCAGCCTGAATACCTTGGTTTCGTTCAGGATGCACAATAACTGGAATAATATTCCTTGCTTGTAAATCAAAAATCATCCGTTGCGCGTATGCGGGAACCTCTTGGTGGGGAAATTCTAACATTAGGTACCGATTGCCAGTATCTGCGAAAAGAATGTCATCCTGATCCAAGGCGGCCAAGAGATCTCCGGTTAAGTGAACCTCTTGTCCAGGAAAGACTTTTAACGGGATTTTTGCTTGATCAATTGCTTGTTGAAATTGAACCGTATGTTTAATGACTTTTTGCTTGTGGTTAGTGTAGTCGCTATCCATATGGTGCGGTGTTACTAAAATATGTGTAATCCCGTTTTCAACGGCAACTTGGGCCATAGCCAAGGATTGGGCCATCGTTTTTGAACCATCATCAACACCTGGTAAGATATGACAATGTAAATCGATCATTTCTTATCATCTGTTCCGTAATAGCCACCATAATAACCACCATAGTAGCCACCGGAATTCTGCGGTGTCACTCGATTCATAACCGTCCCTAAGATTCTTGCGTGAACTTTATCTAATAACTCTTTTGCTTTTAAAATTGCAGCCTTTTCAACTATTCCTTGTGGCGTCACCAAAATTGTACCATCAACCTTACTGGCAAGAATCTGAGTATCAGTGACAGAAATTACTGGCGGTACGTCAAACAGTACTAAATCAAAATGTT
Source organism: Loigolactobacillus backii (assembly GCF_003946275.1). GTDB lineage: Bacteria > Bacillota > Bacilli > Lactobacillales > Lactobacillaceae > Loigolactobacillus > Loigolactobacillus backii. The sequence continues at coordinate 1,223 of NZ_RHNQ01000104.1, read as the reverse complement.
CTTTTAAAGCCTCAATTAAATGATTCATCCGTTCAGTTGCTAAGAGTTCAGCCGGATTAGGCGGAATTGGTCCACTTGGTAACACGTACAAATGATCAATTGCGGTTTCAGTAATTGCCTGATCCAGATTTAACTTTGGATTAGTTAACAGGGTAGTTAAACCTTGTGAATTACTGACCTGGAACGTCTGGTGAACTGTCGGCCTTCTCAGATCGGCATCAACTAATAATACGTTTTTGCCTTGCCCGGCCCACGTAACTGCTAAATTACTACTAACAGTTGATTTACCTTCTGATGGTCCTGCTGATGTTACTAAAAGGGTTTCTAACTTACGGTCGATCATTGAAAATTGAATATTTGTTCTGATCGTTTTAAATTGTTCCGCAATTGTTGAAGTTGGGTTTGATAATGTATAAAGGTCAACACCATACTTCATACTCTTATCTTCTAATTTTTTCTCTTTACGTCGAAATAATGCCATAATTTTTATTAGACCCTTCTCTCGTTAACGGTTCGCCTATTTTCCACTTTACTAGAACGTTTATTGACTACGTTATTATTTTTCTTTGTCAAATCTGATTCTGGTATGCTATTAATAATTCCCATATTAGTCAGGCCAACAGTATCACTTAAGAATTCCTCATCCTTAACCGTTGTATCAGTAAACTCACGTAAGAAAGCAATCCCAATACCTAATAATAATCCGAGAACGACCCCGATTAATAAATTGAGTTTTAATTTAGGCGAAACGGCAGTCGTATCCGGTCTAGCCTTAGAAATGATTGAAACGTTATCAACATTCATCATTTTACTGATTTTTTGCTTAAAAACACTGGCCGTCGTATTGGCAATATTAGTTGCCATATACGGATCGGAATCCTTCACGGCAATTGCAAATACCTGTGAGTTCTGTTGACTAGAAATACTAATCTCGTTAGTTAGCAGATTAACGTCACCTTTAAAATTACTGGTCTTATGTAGTTGTGAACTAACATCACCTAAAATACTAGGGCTAACAATAATGTCTTTATATGTATTAATCATCTGGACATCCGTTTGAACCTGTTGGGCCTGTAATGCCTCGGATGTCTGTTTACGATTAACCAAAATTTGTGTTGAAGCACTATACTTAGGCGTCAAAAAAAAGGGTCTACACTTTCTGGTATTGGTGAATAACTAATACCGGTTTTTTGTCTGTTTTGAAAATCAGAAAAATAAAAAAG
>NZ_RHNQ01000103.1 GCF_003946275.1 Loigolactobacillus backii | reverse complement strand
CCGCTGGGTTGAAGAAACCTTCCTGGGTCGATCTTGGTAATATTTATCGCTTTCCCAAAGCCGGTTTAAACTTTAAATAAATCGGTCATTTAAGTAAGCTAGATCAAAATAAAATTTCAGATTTTACGCTTGACCTAAAATCAAAAAGACGCGCATTTTAGAATCAAGTTAGCCACTGTCTCAAAATTTTTTGGACAATAAAAAACATCAAGAACAGATATCCTGTATCATTGAGGTTCCTACACAAACAATGGAAGAGGATATTGTCTTGATGCAGAAACAGGATAGCACACACCGCCAAAAAGGTCAGCACTTAACATCACTCGAGCGCGGAAAAGTGGCCGGATTCCGCCAAGCTGGGAAGTCCAATCGTTGGATTGCTGCTGAAATTGGCCGCCTAGAGATTCGAAATATCGACCTGTTGGAGAAGACTAAGCGGAAGACCTCTCACCAGCACCACACCAAGGCTAAGCGCCTGGCTGGCCGCAGTATCGAGGAACGGCCTAAGGTCGTTGAACGACGCAGGCAGTTCGGTCACTGGGAGATGGATACCATTGTCGGTAAACGCAATGGCAAGGAGAGCGTCATCTTGACTCTGATTGAGCGCAAGACCCGTTGCCAACTTCTCCGCTTGATCGAAGGACGAGATGCAGACTCTGTGAGCTATGCATTGCGTGGAATCAAGCGCGAATGGGGAGCTTGCATCAAGACCATCACAGCCGACAACGGACCCGAGTTCACCGCCTTAAATACTGCTTTTGCTGGGACGGAAACTGAGATCTTCTACGCCCATCCTTACACGTCCTGCGACCGTGGCACCAACGAGGCACGTAACCGGATGATCCGCCAGGACTTCCCTAAGGGCATGTCCCTAGATGACATTAGCCCTAGTCAAGTGCAGGCCACGCAAGACCGCTTGAATCAGTTGCCTCGCAAACAACAGGGCTACTGCACACCCCAGCAAAACTTTGAGGCCGAAGCTCGGCGCGTTCGCCGCATGGCCCAGTAGTCTCTCTAGCGCCACAACTTCTATTTGATAACGGCCTGTTCTGGGATTGTCCTCAACGACTGGCTAACTTGTTCTTGCAATTTACGCTCAGAAATGGGTAGGTTCGCTTGGACTTTTTTGAGCGTGTCCTCTATAATGGGTTTGTAGCGATAACTCAGGTCAACCTAGGAAAGGCAGGTGGGTTTTATGTCAGACGCAGATTATCATATATGTTCAACGAGTGATGACGGTCCCGCGTGTTCGCAATTCATAACTGGATATTTAACCCATGCTGTGAACTTTGCCGCACGTGAAATTTAGCATTTACTGAGGTGTTTTAGTCTAATGCAAGAATTGAACGGCACGGTTTACTGTCTCGTTGATCATAAAGAATATGATCTCGTAGACGGTGTTTTCCTAGGAGATTTGGATGGTCCGTTGAGGGCGTTGATTCGTCTCGACTTTCCAAAGGCGACAAACCAAGATTTTATCTGTAGTGAGCATTTGGTCCACTACCGTTTATTAAAGATGGATCAGATGATTGCGAAGGACTATCGCCAGAATCATAAGCTGAACCAAAAGCTTACACGGGTACTTCAAAAAGATACCTATCAGGTGGTTGATGTCCGTCAGCAATTGGAACACTCACTAACAGTTGGTCAGCGGGTTGCGGATGCTGTTGCCCACTTCGGGGGTAGCTGGCCTTTTATTATTTCCTTTGTTCTCATTATGTTATTGTGGATTACTGTTAATTCATTACACCTATTTGGTGTGCATTTCGATCCGTATCCGTTTATTCTTTTGAACTTATTCTTGAGTATGGTTGCCGCAATCCAGGCACCACTCATTATGATGAGTCAGAACCGGTCAGCAGAGTATGACCGGATGGAATCGGCTAACGATTATCACGTTAACCAAAAATCGGAAGAAGAAATTCGGGTACTGCACTCCAAGGTTGACCATATGATTCAACAGGATCAGCCGAACATGTTGCAGATTCAAAAGATTCAAACAGAGATGTTGGGTTCGATTGAATCGCAGGTTAATGAACTACGGCGGTTGCAAACGTACTTCGATGATCACATCAATGATCAAGAAAGTAAGCAACCGAAACAACAGAAATCGTCTCAACCGGCACGTCGGCAAACGGATTCGCCACAATCGGTTTCACATAATGAGCAGAGTCACAAACAATCAGATCACGGTTCACTTCATGTGGATAAATAAGTGATGATTGGGAAGACAAAACCACAATTGATTAATGCTTAAATCGGACCAAAAATTTATCAGGAGGCCACCCTCGTTGCGGGTAGCTTTTTGCTTTACATCGGCTTTTTTTAGCGACATTATGAGGGTCGGGACAAATTTTTTACGGGGTGGTCACAATGGGGTATGTATATCTGGCTTTAGCCATTGTTGGTGAATTGATTGGCACAAATTTATTGAAGGCATCATCTGGATTTACACTATTATGGCCCAGTTTAGGGGCCTTAATTGCTTATGGTACCTGCTTTTACTTTCTGGCGGTGTGCATGAAAACAGTCAATCTCAATATTGCTTACGCATTGTGGGCTGGCATTGGCGTTGTGCTGTCAACGTTAGTGGCCGTTTTGTTTTGGAAGGAACCAGTCAATTTGGCCAATGTGATTGGGATTGGATTCATTCTGGTTGGCGTTGTGATTTTGAACTTGTTTGGTGCCAATGGCTAGTTCATTTGACACAATAGTGGACAAGACTGTGGGCTATGAGTTAAAGTCGACTTTAACTAATGTGAATATCAACTTCTGGAGGGAATGTTAATGGCGACAAAGACAGCTGTAACAGAAAAGCGCTATCGAATCGGTGAATTTGCAACTAAAACCGGGTTGTCAGGCCCAACGCTTCGTTATTATGAAAAGGAAGGTTTGGTCAAACCACATCGGTCTGACAACGGGTTACGTTATTATACGGATGCAGATGCTAGCTGGATCAAATTCTTGTTACACTTAAAGGGTACAGGAATGACTATCGAACAGTTGAAACAGTATGTGGCTTGGCGCGCTGAGGGGGATGCAACGATCACCAAACGGTTGCAGTTATTGAAGAATGTACGGCGTGGTTTCCTTCAGGAGTTTGAGGAATTGCAGCATAGTATGACGATTTTAAACGACAAGATTGATTGGTATCAGGGAAAAGTAGACGGGCATATTAGTGATAACGAAGGTTTTGCTAATTACCTTGCCAGTTTGAATCATGAAGAATAAATGATAGCGGTGAATGCCGCTTGCGGTTGTCTCCATTGACACGCTTGCCGTGGGACCGGTTTAAGCTTCCTAAGTTCGGAGACTTTCACCTCGTCGCAAAGCCTCGTGGAAAACTGAGTCTTTTCGACCGTCCGTATTGTAAATCTGGCAAAATGCATTCCGGATTAACAATACCTTCACGGTTCGGTATCAATGGGGACGCCCTCCAGCTAATACAGTCGGGACTTCATAATCAACGGAATAACGATTAATTCGGGCGATACCGCAACGAGTGTTTCAGGCAGTGTAGGCATTTTGAATTTCTATAATTTTGATTTAGAGCGACTTAGCAGGTTATGTACCTGTTAAGTCGCTCTTTTTAGTTTTTATGAAATTTAGGGCTTTACTTAAAGTGTACTTTAAGTGTTTCAATGAATTTAATCGCGTTAATCACTTTGTTTTTAATCGAGGAGGAATTTAACATGGCTAAAAAACAAACAGCAGGTCGCAAACAGTTGGGTGATTTTGCCCCACAATTTGCTGCTTTAAATGATGATGTTTTATTTGGTGAGGTTTGGTCCAAAGAAGACGCTTTGTCTGCTCATGACCGTTCCTTAATTACGATTGCTAGCATTATTTCAGCCGGCAATACAGAACAATTAGAAGCTCATTTACGAATTGGCAAACAAAACGGCATTACAAAAGACGAGATTGTTGCTGAAATTACCCACCTTGCATTTTACGCTGGGTGGCCTAAGGCATGGTCGGCGTTTAACCGTGCTAAGGAAATTTGGTCAGATGAAGAGGAGACACATAAGTAATGGCAAACGAAAAATTTGAAACACAAAATGTTTTTGGTCAAGGTAATAAAAATGACGCTTATGCGCAGTATTTTATCGGTCAAAGTTACTTAAAAAATTTAGTTAGTTCAGATGACAATGTCAATGTAAATGTTGGCAATGTGACATTTGAACCAGGATGCCGCAATGACTGGCATATTCATCACAATGGTTATCAAATCTTGCTTGTTACCGGTGGTGAAGGTTGGTATCAGGAGGATGGCAAGCCAGCACAACTACTGCACCCAGGCGATGTGGTTACCATTCACGATGGCGTTAAGCATTGGCACGGTGCGACAAAAGACAGCTGGTTTAGTCATGTCGCAATCACTACGGGGACTTCTGAATGGTTGGAACCGGTCAGTGACGTGGCGTACGATGCATTGTCAAAGGATTAATGGTAGATTGTAAAATTAATCCGAACGCTGTTCGGACAAAAAAGATCAGCTTCCTTTAAAATGGTGTTTACCACAAAC
>NZ_RHNQ01000102.1 GCF_003946275.1 Loigolactobacillus backii | reverse complement strand
CTTTTTTATTTTTCTGATTTTCAAAACAGACAAAAAACCGGTATTAGTTATTCACCAATACCAGAAAGTGTAGACCCTAGAATAATAGGCCAGTAGATTACTTAATTGTAGTCTGCTGGCCTATTTTTATGATTAGAAGTTCCGCTGAATTTAAGTGTTATTTTTTTCTAAGATTTCTAACGGTGTTAATTGATCCTAATATGATTTGTTTATCTGTTTCAGTCAAGAGAATATTGTCTAAGTAAAAGGGACTGTTTGGTAGCTTAGATTCTAAGAGGTTCAAGTCTTCTACATTATTTACACCTTCAACGTAAGCATTAATTTCCTTGATAGAGTTTTTTTCGTTCTCTATTTTTTTTATAATGTGTAGTTGGTATTTTTGATCTAATAGTTGTTTGTCAGTCGATTCTGTTACCTTATCAAATCCCAGGACGGAGATATAAAATCTGAATGCAGCCATTTTTATGCTTTGAAAGTTGCCTACTAGTATTTTAAATTTTGGCAGGCTAGATTCAGGTATTTGTATTTGGTTCGATACTGTATTGATTGAGTCGAAATTAATACTTATATAGTCGCAAGCAGACATAAACAATATATATATAGCGTTTTTAATTTGCTCATCACCGCCCCCAAATCCAGTTGCTAATTTTAAAATTATTTCTGGGCTTGGTAGACTGCCACGTTTGCCGTTTTCTAGTTGTGATATATATGGATGGGAAAGACCAGATTTTTCATGCAGTGTACGAACAGTCATGGCGGTTTTCCAGTTTACTCTAGTGAATTTCAAGATAGAAGAAAAATTCGCTTGTGCCATTTTATTCACTCTCCTTTAATAATCATCATATCATTTTTTGGTTGCAAATGAATATTTTTTGTTTTTCGGTTGCTACCGAATAACAATAGTGCTAATATTGGTTTTGTACCAAGAAAGGAGAATAAAAAATGAGCTTTAAACTAAAAGACAGTGAACAGGTTCGCGCTTTAATTAGCTATTCAGGAAAGTCACAACGTACTTTTGCCGAATCAATCAGCGTTAGCCATAGTTACTTGTCACAAATACTTAATGATAAAAGGACCGTTTCCCCTGCCGTGGCTTTAAAAATTGCAGATGGAGTTGGTGAGACAATAGAATCTATTTTTTTACTAGTTTAGGTTGCTGTTGAATAACAAAAATGAGGTCGTCGCATGGGAAAGCATACAAAAAAGGCCTACTTTGCTTTGGAGGGTAGTAGGCCAGATAATAAGGAATGTATGCTTGCCCTTATTTTAACACGTTAGCACGGTTATATGAAGGGAATTTGTAATGAAGAAAACTAAAGATTTAGATGAATTAGTGTTTGAGGCTGGATCACTCGTAACTTTAATAGATGCTTTAGACGATTTTGTTTATGACTACTTCGTTGATAAAAATATTGATCATTCCGAAAAATTGAGCGGACTAATCACCGTTATAAAGCAATATGCAGAAAATCACTATGTAGATATTGATGAGTTTAATACGTTTGGCGGTGATGGAAAACGAAAGAGTTCGCAACGCTTGATAAAGCCATTGATCTGGCCCAGCGAGGCTATGCGGTATACCCACTAATTGAAAACACGAAGAAGCCACCGAAAGGGGTGGCCGGCTACCGAGCCGCAACTAATGACCAGAATACCATCTTTGCATGGTTTGAAAATCACCCAGCCTATAATTTAGGATTACGACTTGATTTATCGGATTTATTGGTTGTCGACATCGACATGCACGATCCAACCAAAAACGGCCGGACTAGCTTGGCACAACTATTTAAGCAAGGCAAGACACTACCGAATGACACTTATATTGAGCGAACGGCTAACGGCGGCGTACATTACTTTTTGAAATACACAGGCGCTAGGACTCGTCAGGTTGGCGCTTGGCCGGGAATCGACTTGTTAACTGATTTCACTGTAATTTCACCAAGTGAAATTAATGGTAAACAATATAAACCTTTAGACGGTCGAACATTGGCTGATATTAAGACGGCTCCTCGATGGTTAGTCGATAAGTTGATGGGGCAAAAAGTGAACTGGTCGTCAGAACACGCTTATACCGCACGCCAAAAGAAGTACACTGGCAAGTTACTGGACGAAATGGTAAACGGAACGGAACAAGGCAATCGGAACGCTTGGTTAACTGCCATGATTGGAAGATTGTTTGCTACCGGCGCAGAGCCAGAAACTGTTTACGAATTAGCTTGTTCAATTAATGAGCGATTTATTGATCAGCCACTAGAAACGAAAGAAATTACCACGATTTATAACTCGATATTGAAACGGGAGATGAAGCGATTTGAACAAGATTCCATCAGAAACTCAAAAATTGCTGGCTAGTTACCATGATAAGAAGCGATTATCCGTAGTTGTATCAAAAGACGGCAACGCCATCGACGAGGGATTGCAACCAATAGATGTAAATTTCATTGAAGCACCCAGTGTGGCAATTTTAGCAGACCCGGAAGCACTGAACGAATTTAATAAACAGCTTAAACAACAAGTGCCATCATGGTTGCATGTTTACTACAAAGCAGACAGTAAGAAAGACCCCAAGCCCATTCTAAAGGCTTTTGTGAGTGAAATTGCATTAGGCGATAAACTGATTCAGCACGATCATTTGATTAGTTTTCCAATGCTGAAAGAGGGGGCCGTTTACCAACTGGCTACTGGGACATGGCGAGTATTTAAGGATAAAGAAGCCGCTGCTTACATTGAAAGCCGCCTGACGCATATTTTAAAGCCGTGGGGCGTTTATAACGATGGAAATATTGTTAGGGTGCGGCGTTACACTCAACGCTTTATGTACCAAGCTAACCGGCGAGACAACCCATTTGACCATGCTAACCCTAATTTAGTTGCCTTTAGAAATGGCACGTTCAATATGGCTACTGGAAAATTAGAGCCTAAAAACCCTGAAAATTATTTGCTGAACGGCCATGATTATGACTTAGACGTTAGTGGCAAAGCAACACCTAACACTAATTCATTACTACATGACATGGTTGGCAATGCCGACACTTTCTTGAAAGAATATATCGGCTATGGTTTCTATCACAGTTACCGGCCATTTCAAAAAATGGTGTTTCTCAGCGGTAATGGTGGCGAGGGTAAGACAACATTTCTCATTGATCTTCTCGCCCAGACGATTTATGGGGCTGATAATTATGCGGCCGTTGCTCCCAACGAATTAGCTGGCAATGACGCACGTTTTAAGCCAGCGCAATTGTATGGTATGGAAGCTAATATCGTTGCTGATATTCCCAAGGGCTATCTTAGCAACACGGCCGTTTTGAAGAAGCTAAGCGGTGGTGATCCAATTGACGCGGAATTTAAAGGCTTACAAAACTTTACTTTCATCAATTATGCCAAGATGATTTTCAGTGCGAATGCCTTACCATCATTTACCGATTCATCTAATGGCATGACAGAACGCTTAGTCCTAATCAAGTTTATCAGTGGTAACACCCGAACAGTCAACAAGGATTTTTGGAAAGAACATGATATGCAGCTCGTTAAGGCTGAAAGAAGCGCATTCGTGTACCAGTGCATTAAAGCATTCATGGCGGCCTTGCAACGGGGATCACTGACTGAAACAGACGATATGAAGCTTGCTCGTGACGAATGGGTAGACCTGAATGACCACTTCGGCCAATTCATTGAAGAAGCTTGTGAGATTGATACCAGCAAGGGCGACGGCGATTCTAGTAAGGACGTAGTGGCTGAATATAAAATGTTTTGTTTGGAAAACAACTACTCCGATAAGACTACCGCACAGACGATCACCGAAAACCTTAAAGCGTATGGGGTGCAAAAAGTTAGAAGCCAGCATGGAATGCACGACCACAATTTCATTTGGCGATTTAGAGGATTAAAGCTCACAAAAAGCTATATCAACCCAGCATTTGAGGAGTAATATCCATAATATCCAAAAGCATATCCAATGTAGTATCCAGAAAATCTCTTAGAGCCACAAGGGACTATCCATAATATCCAACCTTAAACTCATGTTAAAAAAATAAATTCTAAAAAAATAATAGAATATATATTATTATGCGTGCGAGGGAGACCCCATAAATGTTGGATATTATGGATACTATGGGTAAAAACGTTGATATATAGGCATCTTTGACCTATAAAAGTTGGATATATGTTTGGATATTACTATCCATAATTTCGGGAACAGCCCACTAATTACACTAAGGAGATTACAACAATGAAAATCAAGTATCCACAATTGGTCGAAAAGGCCTTTGATATTTTAAGTAAGTCGGTGCCATTAAATATGGCTAAAGCAAATAGCATTAAAGCTGATATTTACCGAGAATTAGTTGCTGAGGGTGTTTTGGATGAGAATGGCCAGCCGACACAATTGGCTTTTGATAAGGGCCTCATTGAAAGCGGACGTCATCAAACACTGGCCGAGTATAAAAAGGAGTTTCCGCAGCTTAAAGGCTTTTCCTCGGATCATTTCAAATTTACGACTGACGGCTGGGGATTTGACAACTACGTTATGCGGTCATTGGCTTACAAGGCGCTAGCTGAAAGTAATAATGAGTATGATCGGCAAAGAGCACTGAATACATT
>NZ_RHNQ01000101.1 GCF_003946275.1 Loigolactobacillus backii | reverse complement strand
CTTTCAACTAAAAATTGAACTGGCAATTTTAGTCTATAATTTAGGATTTTTTAATTTTGTGACGAACTAGCACCACGCGTCTTTAAAATATTAACCTTTAAATCAAATTGCCTTACCAATAAAAATAGCCCTTCAAGTATTAATTACAATTCTTATTGTAATCAGTACGCGAAAGGCTTCTACTCATAATTTCTGAACAAATTCTTAAGGATTCTCAGAATTAGCTCTTGTTCTTTTTTAAAGTTACAACAAAACAACTGCCATGGGGTACATTGTCTTGTACTTTAATCTCGCCATGGTTCAGCTCAACCAACTGTGCCGTGATTGCTAACCCAAGTCCTGAACCATTAATTTTTTGAGAACGAGATTGATCTGCACGATAAAAGCGATCAAAAATGTGCCACTTATCTTGACCCTTGATTCCAGCTCCTTCATCATTAACTTTAACTTGAATATCATTAAATCGATCGGTTACTTCAATACTAATGGTCGACTTAGCAGGTGAATATTTATGCGCATTATCTAATAATGCAGTTATAATCTGCTCGACACTATCCTGATTAGCATAAACAATAATATTATTCGTGTCCTTCAAAATCAAATGCTGCGTAATTTGTTGCCGATAATTCTTGCAAATCTTGCTCAATAAACTGCTTAAATTGAAATGTTTCAATTCCAATTTAGCATGATCCATTCGCGATAATTGTAATAGATTTTCAATCAATCGCTGCATTCGCAAGGATTCTGAATCAATATAGGCCAGTGATGTAGGTACTATATCAGGATGCTTTTCGCCATGTCGGTGAATCAAACTAATATGTCCCCGAATCCCCGCCAATGGTGTTCTTAATTCATGTGAGGCATCTGAAACAAATTGATGTTCATGTAGCACCTGTTTATTAAGTGTCCCCAGCAATCGATTAAATTCAATACTTAAATCATGTACCTCTTGCGGATTATCAAAAATTGGTAGCGATTCATGGTAGGTAATGTTTTCAGTGTTATTAATTTTGTGAGTTGCTGTCGTCAAATCTACTAATGGCTTATTAAGTCGCTGTGCCAATCTAGAGATGAACCATAATCCGATTAAAAAGCTAAACGCTACTATCAAACTAATTGTTTCTAAGATTTCTTCAAAAAGATGAACAACATTATTTAAGCTTAACCAAATTTCATATTTAATTTTTGGTTGTTCGTTAGTATTGTGACCACTACGATCATAATCAACTGTGTGATAATAAACGCCTTGTTCAGATCGATATTGAATATTTTTTAACAGTGGCCATGAATGAAATTTTTCGTTTAAGAATGCTTTAGTGTGAGGTGAGTAAAACTCTTTTTGCGCTTGATTAGGAATATTTACTTTCACTTTTACAAAAGTATTACTCGTATCAAGTGTGCTCTCGCTTCTCCAGAGAATCCAATCTGGTTTATTATCAACGAGTGACCGTTTTAAAACTATCATCAAAGACTCGGCATCTTTACGTTTATTACTGACTAATCGATAACCAACGATGGTAATAATTGAGCTGCTCATTAATAATGTAATTAGAATTAAAATAATGGCATATGATTTAGTAATCTGTGCCGCATTTGTATTACTATTTTTCTTTTTTTTCATTAACATTATCGTCTCTCAGTGTATAACCTACCCCACGAACAGTATGAATTAACGGCTTATTTTCAAAGTCAATTTTATTTCGTAAATAACGAATATAGACATCAACGATATTTAACTGCCCTTGAAAATCTACCCCCCACACTAGATTCAAGAGCTCATCACGAGTCAAAGTTTCTTCCTTATGCTTAATCAAACTTAATAATAAATCATATTCTCGTTGGGTCAATTGAATTACTTTACCAGCTCGACGAACCTGACGAGATTTTGTATCAAGCAATAAATCGGCTATTTTATAACTTGTTTGGGATGCGTTATTTTGTTTTTTATCTCGCCTTAAGGCCACTCGTATACGTGCTAATAGTTCCTCAATTTCAAATGGTTTTGTAATATAATCATCCGCACCATTGTCTAGTCCAGCTACTTTATCTCCAACATAATCACGTGCCGTCATCATAATTATTGGCACATCATCGTGCCTTCGAATTCGTCGCATTACTTCTAATCCATCTAACTTTGGCAACATCCAGTCCAATAAAATTAAATTGATTTGCCTGGATTTACTCGTGTAATCGGTCAAGGCCTCTTTACCATCTCTGGCAACAATTACAGCATAATCCTCAAATTTCAACTCCGTCTGCAAAAAAGAAATTAGACTTTCCTCATCTTCAACTAATAAAATTGTTCTTCTCATTTTAGACTTCTCCTCAATCCAACTCATTTCATCAAATTACACATACTTTGCAATTACACTCACCTAGGACTATAAAGTGAAACAGTAAAAAAAGTCAATGCTCCTTTGAGAAACATTACTGCGACATAAACGATTCGGCTAAAAAGTCTTAAAAATTACTTCTACTAATATTTTCTGACGAATAAACAAGCTCTAATCTAAATATTTAACGCCAAAAATGGCAACTCCTAGCAAAATAAAATTTTACTGCAGTCGCCATTTTTATCTGTTATTAAATTTTATTTATAGTCGTCACTCGCCAAGTAAATAGAGTTGCTAACTTGCCATCACAGCCTTCGTTGGTTCAAGGTCCAGCTGCATATGGTAATATTTATGATCGCCAATTAACTTTGTCCCCACAGTTTCGTAATCAAAGCGCTGGTACAATTTTTTCGCACTAGGATTAGCAAAATCAACATTCAAACCAATTGTTGTCATGTCGTCACGTTGAACGTAATTCGGCAATGCCTTTAGAAGCTTACCACCAATACCGTGCCCCTGATAATTTGGATCCACAGCAATCGAATCCAAGTACCATTCATCCGTAAAAGTTTCTGACTCAAGCTCTAAAGGCTCAACAGCAAAAGCAGCGTTTTTAGCGGATAGGCGCGTCATAACAGCATCAACAGCGTCCTCATTTTCATCAGGATAACCAAATGCTACCCCAACAATTCGGTGATTAATTTCGGCCACCACGGTCGTTGCCTTACCAGACAGATAAGCATCCGTTTGGTAAGCGGCCCTGATGACCTTCAGCAGGTCACCGTCAGGAACGTCTTCGAGCTCTTCCAACTGCATTTCGTCATAAATAAGATTGATAAGTGGGGCGATCTGGCCCGCGTCATCTTTCTGTGCTTCTCTAATTATCAAAAAATTCCCTCCGTATCATACCTCGGCATCCACAAACACATTTAATGATTGGATTAAATGCAGTTTACTGTTCATGACCTATCGTATGTAATTATTAGTATAGCTAAGGAAGAAATTCATGTCAAAAAGATAGCCTTGATTAAAGCGCTTTCTTGAAAACTAATTATTTAACTTAGGGCGCTTTTCAAAACACTCTCGCTCTAATTGCTGCAGGTGGGGTAATAAAACGGCTTGTGGTTGATAGCCCGTGACCCGCTGGTAGGGCCTTCCCTGCCAAAAAATCATTAACGTTGGTAGGCCCTGAACGCCGCACGCCTTGGTACTTTGTGGATTCTGATCCACATTTAAGCGAACTACCTTTAATGCGGAAATATTTTGCTCGCAAGCTAGTAGAATTGGGGTCATCTTCTGACATGGCGCACACCATGCCGCCCAAAAATCCACCAAAATAAAACCGGCCGCCGTCGCCGTGACAAAGCTTTTATCAGTAATATTCTTGGCCATTTTTCAGTATCACTTTCTATAAATGGTTGTAAACTGGTTGACTTAAGAAACTAGTATCATTCCACCGAATTTTTTTGTATTGCCGACCGTCACTAGTCGTCAAAACACTGATACTGGTGTTATCAATGTAGCCATCCGCCAATAATTGATCGTAGGGCACCCCTAATAGACTGCGCATTAAGATTGTCAACATCGTTCCGTGCCCAACAAAAAGAAGTGTTTGATCATTATCGGCTGAGACAACTTGCTGCATAAAGCCGACACCACGCTGAACAACTGTTTGAAAAGGCTCGCCATTAAAACTAGCTGGGTTAAAAGCACTTGGCGCGTGAACAAAATTATAATATTGGGGGTGATCAGTGTAATCTTTAATTCGATGACCTTCCCAATCACCTAAGCTCATTTCACGCAGTGGCTCGGCCAATCGAATTGGTTGTGGCGTTTCCAGTTGAGCATTATTCTGCTGTAACACTACTTCGGCGGTTGCAACCGCACGCATTTGTGGACTAGCATAAATACGATCAAATAAAATGTTTTGTAAGGACTCGCCTGCTTCCTTGGCACCACGAATTCCAATTGGCATTAAGGGTGTATCAACTAAGGCACCATTTACACGGCCTTGAGCATTCATTTGAGTAACACCGTGGCGAATAAAATAACAAGTCGTCATGTCACTATCTCCATTTCTTTTACTATCTTTGCCTATCATAGTAATTTATCGGCAAAGATGCAAAACAAAATTTAGGCCTAATGTTCCGAAATTATTTTTTTAAGTACTTCTGTGACTAAATTAGATCATGTTTGAAAAAATGTCACTTTAATTAACGACATTTTTTGTAGTATTCGTCAATCAGCTTTAAAAGATTACATTAAGAAAGGTTTCTAATTGACGTTAAACCGGTATAATGATTTTATAGAGTTAGGTCGTATAACTTAGTCACTTTTTAATTGAGTGTTTAAATAATTATGTGTAAATGATTTATTGAGAATTGAAAAAGGGAAGCCTCTCCCTTATGATAGTTAGCGT
>NZ_RHNQ01000100.1 GCF_003946275.1 Loigolactobacillus backii | reverse complement strand
CTTTTTTATTTTTCTGATTTTCAAAACAGACAAAAAACCGGTATTAGTTATTCACCAATACCAGAAAGTGTAGACCCAAAATTGGCTATCAACAGGATTTGACAGAGAGCCAAATAAATTTTGCCGCAATGCCTATTTGTAATTATTCTAGTGAAAGTAACTGTGCCCGAACCAATAACTTACCTTAGTCACACTGCCAAAAATTATCAGGTTATTTAAAGTAATACCGGGTTAATTCTAAAGCACTTTTTTCCATAATACGCTTACCGTACTCAGAAAGCACATCTGGCGTAACAGTTGTCCTATCCGCATATTCCATTGCAATAGCAATTTCATCCTTAACTGAAGATTCAGACGTCTCGTCCACAAAGAAAATTAAGTGTAGATAGAAAGAATCCTTGTAGCGATATAAATTAGAAACGGCCCCATCTAAATGTAGAATCTTAGCTAACTGAACCATGTCTTCAAAATCGTGTAATTTTAAAACAATTTCTTTAGTTGGTGTATCTGGATCATTCAGGTAAGTACCGTACTCATCATCTGAATCGGCAGCCGTACTTTCTTGTTGTGCGTTATCATCTCGCGCCAAAAGTTGCTTTTTTAGTATGTCCGAGACAGCTTCATGGTCAGTATCACTGAGATCATTAATCGGCGTACCGCTAGCCGGCGCGTTTTTACTGATGAATAATTCTAAACCATTCTTATTCGGCAAAACCTGAAAGGTTACAGCGTCATTTGACTGGAATTGATGATCAGTGTCAACTTCCTCAAGAATTGAATAAAAGAAATTTTCAATTTGTTTGTGATTACCTAATAAATCAAGTACGGTAATGCCCCGCTCAGTCAAATCTTCATTTTTTAGCAAGACTCGAATCGTATTTTCGTTAATTCGTTCCATTTCCATGATTGTTGCACCCCGCTTCCCAAATTCAGGTAAAACTATACAAATATATTGTACCTGAAAATACTAGTTTGTAAAGTAACACAACTGATTCATTCGGGTATTTATAGTAACTGATTACGCCAAGAAACACAAGCAATAAAGCGCTTTTAATGAAATTTAGTCGGATCATTAGTGAAATGGATACTTATTCAATTGAATTGATCGCCGGTAAACAAAGAAAGATAGTGGGATAAAAGTCGGTTTTGGGTTTACTGGGTAACGTAGGCCAATCCAATAACCGTAAGATTAGCTGTAGTTAGGCACGTGAACCTGGACTTTTGGCGCACGTTCTAGCATAGTGATCGAAAACAAGAAAAGGCCAGGACTTTTGTCCCAGCCTTCCCAATCCTTTAAGTTAAATAATTTTGTATTAATCGCTGCTAAAATACATTTTCAAATTTAAAATCAGGTAAATTAAATTTAAAAATTATTTTTTTATAATCCTGCTAACATTTGTGCCTTTTTCAATTCTATTGCGCGAACCTTACGTGGCAAGAAACGTCGAATTTCATCTTCATTATACCCAACTTGTAACCGCCGATCGTCCATTATTATTGGTCGGCGCAACAGACCTGGGTATTTAGCAATCAGTGCAATTAATTGGCTTAACGATAACGTCATCAAATCTAAATGTAATTCTTGAAAGGCCTTAGATCGCGTTGAAATAATCTCTTCAGTTCCCCGCTCAGTCATACGTAAAATTGCCTTTATTTCAGCAGCTTCAAGTGGTTTAGCGAAAATATTACGTTCAGTAAATGGAATATCATGTCCCGCAAGCCATGTACGCGCCTTACGACAGGAAGTACAGCTTGGGGATGTATAAAGTGTTACCATTCTATTCGCCCCTTCATCAAAGTTCAATTTAGCCTTAATAGCTATTAATCGATCGTCTTCAATGAATAGTATAAGCGATTTCATTTTAAAAATCTACATCATATAAAATAAATATTTATTATTAATAATGACACATAATGCTTTAAAAAAAGGTAAAACTAAATTATTTTTTAATTTAAAACTACAAATTAATTTGAAGACCTTGTTCAGCACGAATAACCTGACAATCATTACCGGCCGCCACCTGAGTTTCGGTCAATAACTGTTTCAAATCAGTATCCTGGGGTAGATGACTGATTAATTGGTGTTTAACGCCAGCCGTCTTGGCCAACAAACCAGATTGGGCCGACGTCATATGCGCAATCTTTCCAGTTTTTGCCTGTAAAAAATTAGTATCCGTAATTAACCAGTCGGCACCCTTAGCAAATTCAGCAAATTCAGAAAAATAGGCCGTATCTGCCGTATAGACTAGTGTTGCGCCGGTTCTAATTTCAACGACTTTTACAGCATAAGCCGGTACTGGATGAATTGTTGGTAAGAAGGTTAATGAAAAAGGTCCTAAGTTTGTTGTTTGCCCGGCCGTGTAGCTTTCGCCGTGTGTAACCCCCGGTAAAGTTAATGAAGCAAAATGTAATGGATCGGCCGTATGTCCGTAAATTGGCAATTCGGCCTCACGTTTTTTTCCTTGATGTAACTGCCAATAATACTGCAGTACACCAACATCGGCAATGTGATCATGATGGTAATGGCTCAGGACCACCGCATCAAGTTGCAGTGGGTCCAAATGCTTTTGAAGGCTTAAAAGCGCACCACTACCGCAATCAAGTAATAGATTGTAGTCATTCGTTTGTAGTAAATAAGCGCTAGTTCCTACTCCTTTATAAGGGTAACCACCGTAAAATCCCAGTACAGTTAACTTCATAATAAATTCCTCCATTAAATAAATTTACTTTACCTCTATCTTACAACGTTCTATTTAGTAAGACAAAATACAAAGTGCTTGTATTTACTACACTAATTAAAGAGAATCACGTTATAATGTAAGTGGAGTAATTATTTATACTCGAGGAGGAATTATTATGTTAAAAAAAATTCAGGCAACATTTGGTTCACAGGATATCTTAACTAGCTATTTCGATCGTGAACCCCAACGAAATTTATTACTATTAAGACCAGCAGAATCGACTAATGATTTTCAGTTGCTTGACGTTTCGGACCAAAAAAACTTTTTTAACAGTCCAATTTCTTATTCTGTACGGCAACACTTAGGTAAACAAGAATTTAGTGGCTTCTTTAATTTTATGTATTTCACGTTTCCTTCTGAGGACGCCGTCAAAGTCTTTCAATCACAATTTGATCGTGTTGGCAATCAGGCAGCTGGCTTTATCGGCCTCAATGGACTATTCTTACTACGATTAGATGCACCGCAAATTCAATTTGTTGTTCTATCAATTTGGCAACGCGAAGCTGACTACTTTAATTGGCGCAATTCACAGGATTTTTCTCCCTTACTACCCTATTTGCAGGCCGGACCAAATATTCAACAATTTCACCAAACAACCTATACACTTGAACAAACAAACTAAGGCAAAGTCTTAGGTAAGAGTCTAGGAATAAAATCCTGAACTCTTTTTTTGTGACCTTAAACTCAAAAATTTATCCGCCTCAATTAGTAAATTTTACACATAATTAGTTAAGCGGCATTAACAAGGTGCTCATCCATTAACGACTTAATTAATTACGTATTTAGGTCCTTTATCACCTAACATTTTACAACATCAGGCGTAACAGTTCTGACTACAATTGTCGGCAGTACAAACATTAAATGTAATACCCAATGCCTGATCCTTTGAACCGATGCTTATTTATGCTTCAAACTCATAAGCATCAAATACTGCGCTATCAGTTCATATTCGATTGAATACCCACTTCTATAACGCCCTATTATAAATCATTAAAAATATCCGCTAATGGTGAACTTATAATTAACTAAGGTAAATCCATGCTAAAGTGTATAAAAACTTTCTAATATTGACGACCTACTAAATTTAGCAGAATATGGTTTTTACTTGTCGTATCAGCATTAATCAATACAGGCTCAACCTTTGATTTAGCGGCCGCTAAGATTAGTTTTACTTAAATGGTCTAAATTAATTTAATAAAACCAGATTTAATTTTTGAAATAAAAAAATAGACTAATATTTTTATTTCAAAAATATCAGTCTATTAACTATACCGGTGATCGGGGTCGAACCGATACTCCCGTGAAGGAACTGGATTTTGAATCCAGCGCGTCTGCCAATTCCGCCACACCGGCATATTAAGCCATTTTGTAGATTACCACTTAAAAGATAAAAGGCGGTAACCGGATTTGAACCGGTGATAGAGGTTTTGCAGACCTTTGCCTTACCACTTGGCTATACCGCCATCTTTAAGGAACAAATCCCATAAAAGCTAACTGGGATAGCTGGATTCGAACCAGCGCATGACAGAGTCAAAGTCTGTTGCCTTACCACTTGGCTATATCCCAATAAAACAAGGGCGGTAGGTGGGAATCGAACCCACGCGTGCCGGAGCCACAATCCGGTGCGTTAACCACTTCGCCACTACCGCCATAATGGCAGGGATAGTAGGAGTTGAACCCACATCAACGGTTTTGGAGACCGCTATTCTACCATTGAACTATATCCCTATTATAAAAAATGGAGGAGAGTGGATTCGAACCACCGAACCCGAAGGAGCGGATTTACAGTCCGCCGCGTTTAGCCACTTCGCTACTCCTCCATAAATGGCGCGGGACAGAATCGAACTGCCGACACATGGAGCTTCAATCCATTGCTCTACCGACTGAGCTACCGAGCCATTATGATAAACGGTCCCAACGGGACTCGAACCCGTGATCTCCTGCGTGACAGGCAGGCGTCATAACCAACTAGACCATGGAACCGTAGAAATGGAGATTACAGGGTTCGAACCTGTGACCCCCTGCTTGTAAGGCAGGTGCTCTCCCAGCTGAGCTAAACCTCCA
>NZ_RHNQ01000010.1 GCF_003946275.1 Loigolactobacillus backii | reverse complement strand
AGCTAAATGGTTAAATTAATTAAAATATGCCCTGTGATACCAAGGGATCAGTCTGTCTTCATACTTTCAAGTTTCAGCTGTAAAAGTAAATTAATAAATTAAAGCGAAGTGCCGTGATTTCTAGGCACTTCGCTTTTTTGTTATTTTTAATCTAAAATATCATTCAACCATTCAGTGGCAAGTTCAAACCAATGACCAACGTGGGGATTAACCGTCTCACTATCATTACCCGTTTGTTGGTTGGCTAATGCAAGACCATGGGGACCGTGGCGGAAAAGGTGACTTTCAACTGAAACTTCGGCGGTCTTTAACGCCTCTACATAAGCGAGTGAATTAGCAGAAGGAACAACGTTATCATCCAAAGTTGTCCAAACAAAAGTTGGGGCGTTGGTGGCGGTCACTTGTTCGTCCGCGGCGATGAAGTCTGGATCGTCCGCCCACTTTTGAACGGTTGCGGCATCCTTTGGAAAACCGAGCTTAGGACTGACAACAGGATAGCCCATGATTGCGGCGTTAATTTTTAATTCATCGGCGCCAAAACCAGTTGCCTTAGTTAACCAAGCACTATCCCAATAATCATTATAAAGCCCAACAATATGGCCACCAACCGAGAAGCCAGCAATGACAATCTTGTCAGAATCAAGCTGCCATTCATCAGCGTTTTGGTGTAGTAGCTGGACGGCCTTAGCCAGTTCAATTAATGGTTGGGGCATTAACGGTTGGGCTTCATCCATAAAGGAATAACGAAGGTAAAAGCTCTGGAAGCCTTGGTTGGCGAAAGCCAGTGCCATTGTTTCGGTTTGTTCAACTGGAATATGCGTATAGGCGCCGCCCGGAATGATGATAATTGCTGGTAGTTTGGTCTGACCAGCAGCTGGATCAGGGGATTTTAATAATCCCTTCAAATAGGGACCGGCCATCCCTTTAGCCGTTAATGGTTTTTCAATAATCTGCATAAGCATCCTCCTTATCAAATTTGTTTCTAATCAATTCTAGTATGGGCCAACTAAGAAGAGAAGCAAGCACTTTACATTGTAAAATTTTAAAGTTCACAAAATCCAGTTAGTGGACTAAGCTAGTAGGGAGTACAACTGGAAAGAAGGCAAAAATATGGAAAAAATTGGTTTTGTGGGAACTGGTGTTATGGGTAGTGGCATCATCAATAACCTTTTGCAGGCAGGTTATCAGGTTGTTGTTTACAATCGGACAAAGGCACACGCAGCAGAGGTGCTTGCGGCTGGTGCAACCTGGGCGGACACACCAAAGGCCGTCGCACAGTCAAGTGATGTGACTTTCACAATGGTTGGTTTTCCGGCCGACGTTGAGGCAGTCTATTATGGTGCTGCTGGTATCTTTGCCGGTGCCAAGGCCAACCAGTTGTTAGTCGATATGACGACAAGTACGCCAACTTTAGCAAAAAAATTAGCGACGGATGGACAAGCGCAACAGTTTCAAGTAGCAGATGCGCCTGTTTCTGGTGGTGATATTGGTGCCAAAAATGGCACTTTGACCGTTATGGTTGGGGCTACGAAAGCGGCCTATGAACAAATGCAGCCAATTCTGAAAGCTTTTAGTCAACGCGTTAATTTATTTGGTGGACCTGGTTTGGGTCAGCACGCCAAGATGGCCAATCAGATTATGATTGCCGGCACGATGACTGGCTTGACCGAAATGTTAGTTTACGCACAGGCTGCTGGGCTTAACCTAACCGATGTTTTGGCCACCTTACATGCTGGTGGTGCTGACAATTGGAGTATGAATACGTACGCACCGCGAATCTTGCAGCACGATTATACGCCAGGCTTTTTTGCCAAACACTTCTTGAAGGATTTGCGAATTGCGCTGGATGAAGCCAAAAAGATGAAATTAGATTTGCCAGCAACCAAAACAGCTGCGCAACTATACGAGCAGTTAGTTGATCAAAAACAATTGGGCAATGACGGAACGCAGGCATTGATCAAACTCTGGTGGCCAGCTGGCGATCAGCCAACTAAATAACTAGGAGTAGTTTAGACTAAATTATGCGAATAAAAGACGATCAAAAACGCTTGGCTATTTTAAAAAGTGCAACTAATTTAATTGTAAAAAATGGATTGAGCAGTGTGACAACGGCCAAGGTTGCTAGGGCTGCGGGTCTTGTTCAGTCTAATTTGTATATTTATTTTTCTAGTAAGGAAGTTCTTCTAGCAACTGTTTTTAAAACAACGCAGGAACAGCTTGCCGATTATTTGCGGCAACAATTAACGGATGTTGAAACGCCGAAAGAACAGCTGGGAATTTATATGCGTGCGCTCTATCAATATAGTATTGAACATCCAGAACATGTTCAGTTGTTGCAACAATTTGCGGCCGATCCAATCTTACAGACACTGCCAGTACCAATTCAACAGCGGCAGGCCATTTTTAATGCCCCAACCGATTTTTTGGCGGCCGGTATCAAGGCAGGTGTTTTCCGTAAAACGGCTGCGTCAATTCTGCAAACCATGATTAGCACAACTTTATTGACTTACGCTCATGCAGTGACGGCTAAACAGTTAGATCCAGTCAAAGTACCATTAGAACAAATTTTAACGTTACTTAAGGCGGCCGTTTTAATTTAAAAGAGGCCTGAATTAATTAATGGATTGTGTTTAAATAGGTACTTTCCACCCACTGTTGTACAACCGGCTTTGAGCGTATAATAAAATTAAGTGGGATCTTAAGAACTGAGGAGGACTGACTAAATGTATTATTTTTTAAATGATAATATGCAAGCCCAAAAATCTGGTATTGAGCACGCCGAAATTAAGCGGTTAATGCTATTCAATAAAAATAACGTAGCTGCAAAAATTGTCACGCGTTCATTTGCGCTGGATCTTCATCAGGTACTGGCACAAGCGAATATTAGTACTGCTAATTTTATTAACTTATTTGATTTTTTTAATAACACTGAACAAGTGGATTATCAGCAGGTTACCGTGAATGATTTAAAATTGCCAGATAATTGTTCGTTGCAAAAAAATGGTCATGATTACGTTGTGACCCAACAGGATAAGCGCTTGATGATTATCACAACGCGCGAACCAGAGTTTACTGATCTTAAAAATATTCAGTATCTAGAACCTAATGGTAAAACTGTAAAAATGGTTTGGTACGATACGCGGGGCTTCATTAGTTTGGAGCAATATTTTGATTGGGATGGTAAGATTGCTAACGAACAATACCTTGGTCGCGATGGTGTGGCCCACATTCAAAAATTGCATTTACTAGATCGGCAGGGGAATGAACAAAATTCGTGGCGCGTTTTAAATTATCACGGCCAAGACTATTCTTTCAACGGCATGGCCGAGTTAACACGCTTTTTCTACGATGAGTTGAATCAAAGTGATGGCGGGCACAATGTTTTCATTTGTGATCGAACGGTTGAGCTAGCTTGGTCGTTGTTCCACATGGAAACAAAGGCCTTCAAAGTATTACACTTGCATAATGATCACGTTAATGATCCTAGCGATATGCAACATTCAACTTTGAATTCCAATTACGAACATGCCCTTAATAATTTGGGCCAGTGGAATGCGGTTATTTCAGCAACGCCACAGCAAACAACTGATATGGTGGCGCGTTTTGGTGAAAAGGTTCCTGAATTTACGATTCCAGTTGGGTTTGTCGCCAATGAAACACTGAACGAGCCCCACGTCGATTGGCAAACGCGCACCCCTCAAAAATTGGTTGAAGTTGCTCGTTTAGCACCAGAAAAACAGCAAGATCAAGCTATTAAGGTGTTCGAAAAAGTTCACCAGCATTATCCTAAGGCAACCTTGGAATTCTGGGGTTACAGTAACGGCGATACTGAAGAAAAATTACGCAAACAAGTGACTGAAGCTGGCTTGACGGACAGTGTTAAATTTATGGGCTATTCAGAAAATGTTAGTGAGATCTATAATAGTGCGCAAATTGGGTTACTACCAAGTCGGGCAGAAGGTTTCTCACTGATGTTATTGGAGGCACAGGCGCACGGGCTGCCGTTGATTGCCAACGATATTAAGTATGGTCCCGCTGATATTATTCAGGATCAGAAAACGGGAATTCTAACTAAAAATGATGATATCGACGGTTTGGCCGAGGCCATTCTCGATTTATTAAGTAATCCGGCAAAATTGATGAACTTTAGTGAGGCCGCCTACGATAATAGTCGGCGTTATTCAGAAGATGCAGTTATGGCTCAGTGGCAACTTTTAATTACTGAGGCTGATCGTTTTTACCAGCAGCAACAAACTGTCGCGGAGGTTGATTAAATGTATTACTTTCTAAATCAATATATTTTTGAACGCAACTCAGGTGTGGAACACGCCGAAATTAAGCGGGTTCAGCTATTTGACGCTAAAGGTGTTCCGGCAAAAATTGTTACGCGGGATTTTGATCGTTCGCAACACCGAACGATTAAGCAATTTGGGCTAACCGACGATGATTTGGTTAATATGTTCGACTATTTTCAAAACGCTGAGCACATTGATGAATCCGATTATAAAACGTTACACATTCAAGACCTACATTTGCCAGTTGATTATCAAATTGAACCAGGCGCCAATGTAAGTCACGTTCGTAGTGGCGATCATTTGGTAGAAGACGTTTGGTTTACGCCGGGAACGATTGGCCAATTGTATTACGTTAACTTTTTTGATGCTTCGGGGAATTTAAGTCAAACTGATTTATATGATTGGCGCGGCTTCAAGTCTGCGGAACAACTCTACGGGCAAGATGGCCAATTAATGGCGGAAAATCTGTATACACCAACTGGTAAGCGCGTCATGGAGCGCTATTACGTTAAGGATACGCAGGGCAATCCACTGAACACGTTGATTAGGCTCATTACTGATCAAGACGTAGCGCACTATTTTACTAATGTTGAAGATCTATTTACCTTCTTCCTCGATAAATTAAATCAGCAAACTGAGGAAACTAACACCTTTATCGCCGATCGACCAGGAGTTGCCAATCAACCGCTACTGGCGATGACAACTAAGGCGCGCAAATACATCTTCTTCCCAATTGCCCACGCAACTGAACCAGAAGATCAGCTGAATGCGCCATTAGATGGCTATTATCAAGTTCCGTTAAGCATGCAAGGCTTGGCAAAATTGGACGGTCTAATTACGATGACTAACCGGCAGCGTGGTGATTTAGAAATGCGCTTAAAACAGCCGCAAATGCCAATTATGGCAATTTCCGGTGGTGTTATTCCGGCTGAACAGGCCGCAAAGGCACCAATTATGATGGCCAAACGAACATCACACAAGCTCTTATTTGTTGGACGCTTGGGCTCAGAAAAGCGGGTTGATCAGCTTATTCGAGCGTTTAATTTAGTGCATAACGGTATGCCAGATGCAACGCTGGAACTACGGGGTTATGGTCCTAGTGAAACAATTGATGAGCTTAACGCTTTGATTAAGGAGCTTAATCTAACTGACGCAGTTAGCATTCCGGGCTACACGGCGGACTTAAACGATATTTATGATAGCGCCCAAGTCTTTGTCATTGCCAGTCGGATTGATGCCCAGCCTTTAGCCATGATCGAAGCCTTGAGCCATGGCTTACCAATTGTTAGTTATGATTTCAATTATGGACCCAATGAAATTATTGAAGATGGCGAAAATGGCTTTTTAATTGAAAATGGAAATATGTTTAGTATGGCCAATAGTATTATTGAGTTATTTAAGGATCCAAATAAATTACAGAAATTCAGTGAACAGGCCTATAGCAGCAGTTCACGCTTTTCTGAAGATACCGTTTGGCAGCAGTGGCAACAAATTGTCCAGTAGCACAGGCTTTTAGTGCACACTAGAATAATGATCGGAAATAGGAACCGCGATAACAAGCAATTTTGTCGTGGTTTCTTTTTTTTGTTCGATTTTCTATTTTCAGAAAACTAAATAACGAGTAGACTAATAGCAATTAGGAATGGTGCTTAACTGGCGGCCCAACTTTTGTAAAAAATGACCGCCAACAATAATTTTTAGTTATCAATATTTTTTGTTGTCTAATCAATATGCATTAGGAAAGTAAGTCTTTACATATATAAAAAAATAAAGGAGGCCTGAACAGATGGCGACAGGCTATTTATTACGAATCGTTTTTAATGAATTAGAGATGGATAGTGGACACCATACGTTGGCCCACCGTGTGCTACGTTACTTATGGGCGCAGCATGTTGCCGGGGTCACCATGCGCAAAGGCATGACCGGAATTGATCAACATAATAAACGGCATGAAAGCATTCTGGAGGATGAACCGTTTAATGATTTGCCGCTCATTATTGAGTCAGTTTTACCGGCGAAAATCTATCAGACTGTTGTACCAGGTGTTAATCGGATTATTGCAAACAAAGGACAAATTAGTGCGGCTAGTGGGCAGATTGGGAGTGAAATGATGCAAACTGAGGGACAACATTACGTTGTAAAATTATTTACTAAAGCCGATAATCAGTGGTTTAGAAAAGATCACTACGAAGATGTGCTTGATTTGTTGCAGAAACACCATGTCGGCTGGGCAACCGTTACCCGGGGAATTGCCGGTTACGGCAAGGATCATGAAATCCACCGACCAAAAGTTTTTTCGTTTAGTCATAACGAACCAATTGTTGTCGAGGCGATTGTTGCTCAAGTTGACTTGCAGCCACTATTAACGGCTATGGCTCCTTTGGCTACGGATGGTGTCTTGTTCACAACGGCAGTAGATTTAGTTAATGGCGGTGATGTGAATGGATAGTTTAGCGGTTGCTTTTTTCGCCTTTCTCGGTGGTGATCTGCGCTTTTTCCTAAGCTCAATCATCCCTAACCAGCATTTTCCAATTGCAACGGTATTAATTAATTTAACCGGCAGTTTTTTGCTGGCCTTTATCACAACTTACATTGCGGAACGCTGGCCCTTGCCCCATTGGCTTGTCGTTGGTATGAGTACGGGCTTTGTCGGTGCATTTACGACCTTTTCCGGTTTTAGTTTAGAAGAATTGACGTTACTAACGCGGCACCAACTGGGTCTAGGTGTAATCTATTTACTGACCTCATTAATCGGTGGTTTCTTATTGGCTAGTTTTGGAATGGCACTGGGACGAAAACTTTTAAATTAGCACGTATCGCAAAGGTACTTAGGTGTACTTTTAAACTAATTTTATTAGCAGCTTTCAATCAATTTAACACAATCACATTTGCAAAAAGTATTCGGTTCACGCGGCATAATTTTTTAGCCGTCGTTAAAAAAGGGGGAAGCGAAAATGGCATTTATGTTGGTTGGTTTAGGTGCGGCAATTGGAGCGGTAATCCGCTTTACAATCAGTAATTGGGTTAAACGAGTTGCAAATATTCGCTTCCCAATCGCAACGTTTGGGATTAATCTAGTTGGCAGCTTCTTAATCGGATTATTAAGCTTTAATCCGGCCACTTCAATTAATCACCTACTATTTAGTACTGGTGTTTTAGGTGGGCTCACCACCTTTTCAACTTTGATGAACGAGTTAGTCATCTTTCAACGAAGGGGACAGTGGTATTCATTGCTGCAGTACTTAATATTATCTACCGTGTTAGGTGTTGGGCTGGCCTACTTAGGTGTTTGGGTTGCTGGGTGGCTGTAGGTGAGTTCTTGACTAGTGCATTGTCAACCATAAAACTGTGGTTCCTATTCAATTGTGTACTAACTAAACAATTAAATTAATCAATAATCAGAGTTCAATCACTGCCAAGGTGAAATGGAGGCGCTGGCGTATCAGCCGTGTCGAAGGTACTTGATGACCGAATTGTGGTCATTTAGTACCTTGCGTGATTGACAAGATCCATTTTCTTTTCCGAATGGGTTTAATCGGAAAGAAAATTAGCTTGGCAACGCGCCACTGTCGCTCATTCTTAACAACTAATTTTAGCAAGTATTAATTACTAGAGCATATTCGCTAAACAGGACTTGTTTCCCGTTGTCGATTGGACTAAGCCGAAGTCCGGCAAGTCCAAGTCGCACGCGTTCCATACGCCAGCGCCGCAGTGTAACCTAACCAAATCTGCCCACGTGGAATTCAGTAGCCAAGCGGTCTAAGCATTATTTTTAGTAGCGATATATTAAATATGAGCGCTACATCCCATTAGCCGCGTTTGGCAAATACCTTTACTAGTATTTACCTAACTCATTTAGTGGAAACCTGTTTGAACTTCCCATCTAGGCATTGTTGTGCTTAAATTAACTGCTTTTAAATTATTTTGATCAAAACTTGATGGTGATCAAGTTAAACTGAACAAAACCTCAGTATACTAAAGTCATTCAATCGATAAGGGTATTTTATTAAAGGAGTGACTGAGATGAAGTTTGAACGTTTTATTCAGAAGAACACGAACAATATTACGATTGCAACGGCGATTTTAATTGCCATTGGTTTTATTGCAAATTGGCTAGGGTTGCACACATTGTATACGGTGGCGTTTATCATCGCTTCGATTATAGCGGCGGTGCCAATTATCATTCGCGCGTATGAATCTTTGCGCGTTAAGACGATCAGCATTGAATTACTAGTCAGTATTGCGGTAGTCGGTGCTTTCATCATTCAAGAGTACAATGAATCAGCAATTGTTACTTTTCTTTTCTTGTTTGGCGGCTTTCTAGAAGAGAAAACTTTGGCCAGAACGCGCCAGTCAATTAAATCGTTGACTGAAATGGCCCCAACCACTGCCTTAGTGGTTCAGGATGATGGGACAACGGTTGAGACGGACGTTGATGATGTTGACGAAGGTGATGTCGTCTTGGTTAAAACTGGCGCGCAAGTCCCAGTTGATGGCGATATTGTTGATGGTGCTGGCTATTTAAATGAGGCCAGTGTTACTGGTGAGTCAAAGCTAGTGACTAAACGGGAAAAGGATGCCGTTTTCTCTGGAACAATTCTCGATAACGGAACCTTACAGATTCGTGCCACTAAGGTTGGTGATGACACCACTTTTGCTAAAATTATTGAGTTAGTTGAGGATGCTCAGGACACCAAATCTCATGCCGAGAAATTTATTGATCGGTTTGCCACTTACTACACACCAGCAGTTATTTTAATTGCTTTAATCGTTGGTCTGATTTCCCGGGATTTTCGTTTGGCAATCACGGTTTTGGTTCTAGGTTGCCCTGGTGCTTTGGTTATCGGTGCGCCAGTTTCTAACGTTGCTGGGATCGGTAATGGTGCCAAAAATGGTGTTTTGATTAAAGGTGGCGAGGTTGTGGATACCTTCGCCAAAGTGGATACATTAGTCTTTGACAAAACGGGAACCTTGACTAAGGGAACAACTGAAGTTTCTGCGGTCAAGAACTACGCGGCCGATGCCAAGCAGGTGTCCGCGCTCGTTGCTAAAATCGAGAGTCTTTCGGATCATCCGTTAGGTAAGGCAATCACTGATTACGCAACTAATAAACAAATCGATTTTGATAAATTGGCCGTCACTAATAGCACGACAGTCAAGGGACAAGGGGTTAGCGCCACAGTTTCTGATCACCAGTTGTTAGTCGGCAATCAAAAAATGATGACTGCTAATCAGGTTGAATTAACCACCTCACAGTTGGCTGACTTACACCAATTACAATCTGAAGGCAGCTCGACAGTGATTGTGGCAGTCGATCAGGTCATTCAGCAGATTATCGGTGTCTCGGATGTTGTCCGGGACAATGTGCGGCCAGCCTTGGCGCAGTTAAAGCAAATGGGGATTAAACATTTGGTTATGCTGACAGGGGACAATCAGATTACTGCTAATTACGTTGCTGAGCAATTAGGAATTGATGAAGTTCACGCCAATTTATTGCCTGAGGATAAAGTGAAATTTGTTAAACAGTTTAAGGCTGCCGGCCGAACAGTTGCTTTCATCGGTGATGGGATCAATGATAGTCCTTCAATTGCAACCGCCGATATTGGCATTGCCATGGGCGGTGGCACGGATGTCGCCGTTGAAACGTCCGATATTGTGTTAATGCGTTCCAGCTTTGCCGAACTAGTGCACGCGTATGGCTTGGCCAAAAAGACAGTTTTAAATACTCGCGAGAACATCGTCATTGCCATTGGGACCGTTGTTTTCTTACTCATTGGTTTGATCTTCGGTTATATTTACATGGCTAGTGGGATGTTTGTTCATGAAGCCAGTATCTTAGTGGTTATTTTTAACGCAATGCGCCTGATTCAGTACCGACCGCGCAGCTCTAAGCAACAAACAGCTACCAAACAATCAGAAGTATCCCACGCCTAATTAAAAGCAAAAACTTGATTTCAATCAATTTTTTTATAAAGCAGGCGTTCTATACTATAGATAATCAAATAAAGAAGAAATGAGGTTTTCACTATGGCAAAAGCAATTATGCAATTAGATGGTTTAACTTGCCCGTCATGTATGCAAAAAATTGAAGGGGCATTAAAGAAACAAACTGGTGTTGAGAACGTTAAAGTTTTATTTAACGCTAGTAAAGTAAAGACGGATTTTGATGAAAGTCAAACAACGGCCGAAGATTTGGCCGCAGTCGTAAATCGCCTGGGCTATGAAGTGCAAAGCCTCAAGGTTAAACAACCTAAATAACTGGAGGAAACAACAATGGCAGAACTAACAATCGATGAAAAATTTGAACAGGAATTAAAGCAAGCAGATATTGATCACCACACACCAACTGCTGGTGCCATGACGGGCCATATTTTGTCCAATTTGGTTATTCAGGCTAGTAAATTACAGCAGGCCGCGTGGTACGTTAAAGGGCCCGAACGTTTTTCATTGGTCCCTAAGTTCACTGAATTATTGGCCCAAAGCCAACAGTTAAGCAGTGAATTAGGTCACCTTTTGTTAGACGAAGGGGAAGTACCACCATCCACAACTGCTGATTATCAAAAGTACAGTATGCTAGAAGAATCCGGCAAGAATAAATATTTCACAGCAACGGCCATTGTCGACGCTACTGTGCATGACTACGATACGGAAAATTTATTTATCGATCGCGCAATTAAATTGGCTGAAAAAGAAGAACGACCGGCGTTGGCCGCCTTTCTAGTCAAATTGCGTGGCATTAATAATCATAATATCCGTGACCTTCAATTCTATCTTGGTAACGACGCACGAACTGGCCTGGATGAAGAAGACGATGACGACGATTAAATATCCGCGCTAATTAGTCAGATAGATACCAGCAAAAGTATTTTACAAACACTTTCTAAGGAGTTGTGCCAACTTATGGTGCAACTCTTTTTTGTCCGCTTGACTTACTTTTTGGTTACGCTTTTAATTAACGTAACGAGTGGGGGGACATTTATGCAGCAAATTTTAATTGCGGACGACAATACCGATTTGCGACGTTTAGTGCGTAATCAGCTAGCGGCAGCAGGCTTTGACACAATTGAGGCCAGCGATGGCCAACAGGCGGTTACGTTGGCTGAACAGTATGATGTTGTTCTGGTAATTTTAGATATCATGATGCCTAAGCTGGATGGCGTTGCGGCCTGCGCGGCGATTAAACGTGCGAAAGATTTACCGGTGATTATGCTAACGGCTAAAAGTGATATTTTTGATAAGCAAAAGGGTTTTGCGGCTGGCTGTGATGATTATTTAACCAAACCATTTGATGAGCGGGAATTGTTATTTCGGGTTCAGGCTTTATTGCGCCGTTACCATAATTTACTGGCCAATGTGATTGAGATTGGCAAAATCCGTTTGAGCCGGCAACAATATTCTTTAGAAGTGGCCGGGGAAGAACTTTATTTGCCACTGAAGGAATTCGAGTTGTTATACCAATTGGCGGCACGACCACAACAAATATTTCCCCGGGAAACTCTGATCCAGCACATCTGGGGCACTGATTACGACGGAAGTGACCGAACGGTTGACGTGCACATCAAGCGTCTCCGTAGTCATTTGCCAGCCAATAGTGGCATCGAGATTAAAACAATGCGGGGCGTTGGCTATAGCTTGGAGGTTACGGTATGAAAGCTTCGTTGTACCGTAAAAGTGTCCTAGTGATCGTGATCATTGTTGCCAGCAGTCTCTTCCTCGCTTTTTTAGGTGCAAATCACTATTATCACCAGCGATTACAACCGGCCAATGATAATAAAATGACGGCAATTACTAAGAAGGTTGGTCGTTTTTACCAACAGTTACCAATCAAACAGCGGCAAACGTATTTACAAACCATTGCCAAAAGTGGTTACCAGATTGCAGTAATTGACCGTAATGGTAAAACTGATTTTTACGGGCGCCAATTCCGGCAGAAAAATTTCCCGGGAAATAAACGACAATCCATTTTTGCCGGGCAAACGTACCACGGAATTCGGGCCTTTCGTAAAGGAATCTTGGTTACGGGCTTTTTTGACAGTGATATTACGGATACGATTGGTGTTCGGCTGAATCGACAGCAGGCGCTATTATTGCGAACGGACCCAAATGTTCAATTTGGCGAATTACGGGTTTACTTTACGGTGCTGAGTGTTTTAGCGGTTATTCTGGCCTTAGTGTTACTTTTTATTGCGCTGCGAATGCTAGTGCGGCCGATCTTACGGTTAACTAAGGCAACGGAAAAAATTGCGGCGGGAGATTACCAAAAGCCAGAAATTAAAGTATCTTCCCGGGATGAACTGGGGCGGCTAATTGTGGCATTTAAAAAAATGACGGCCGCACTAGCCCAGGTAGAAGCATCGCGAAATCAGTTTGTTGCTGACGTTTCACACGATCTTCAGTCGCCGTTAACCGCGTTAAATGGTTACGCTAAGGAATTACAGCAATCCGATTTACCAGCAGCCACCCGGGCAGAGTACCTCCAAATCATTCAACAGGAAACTGAGCGTTTATCTTCGCTAACCAAACAACTGCTTTTACTGGCTTCAGTTAGTCAGGAACAAGTTTTAACGCAAAAAGAATCAATTCAAGTGGCGGAACAGTTGCGCCAAGTGATTCAAACATTTTTATTTCAATTAGACGAAAAGGACTTACTAGTGAGCACACATTTAGTTGAAGCCATTGTGCTAGGGAACGCCGATCTTTTGTTTCAGGTTTGGCAAAATTTGTTAACCAACGCCATTCGTTACGCACCAGTGGGCAGTACTATTTCAATCACGCAACAAGTAAAAGCAGAAACGCTTCAAGTCGAAATAAGTAATTAAGGAGCACAAATTCCGCCAGCTATTCAGGCACATTTATTTGATCGTTTTTATCGGGCCGATCAAACTCGTGGGACGACCCATAGCGGATTGGGTCTGGCAATCGCCCAGGAAATTGTCACAATACATGGCGGTCAAATTTCCGTTAAATCAACGCCTGAAGTAACTTCTTTTTGTGTTTCGTTACCTTTAAAGCGGTAAGCTCAATTAAAATACGCTTTGTAATCACTTGTTCATATTCAGTTCATACTTCCTCTTTATAGTAATCTTA
Organism: Loigolactobacillus backii; assembly: GCF_003946275.1. Taxonomy (GTDB): domain Bacteria; phylum Bacillota; class Bacilli; order Lactobacillales; family Lactobacillaceae; genus Loigolactobacillus; species Loigolactobacillus backii. The sequence goes on along the minus strand of NZ_RHNQ01000010.1, from coordinate 33,990 downwards.
TCAATACAAAAAGAGGAGTAGATGCAGATGTTTTTAGCATTACGTGATTTGCGCCACGCTAAACTGAAATTTGGGCTAATCAGTCTGATTATCTTTTTAATCGTCTTTTTAGTTCTTTTCATTACTGGACTAGCCGCTGGATTGGCTAGTGACAATGGCGCTGCAATTTCTGAAAGTCCGGCAAGTGGCTATGTTTTACAAAAGGGAGCAGAAAATCGTTTTAGTCGTTCAACTTTGACGAAGACTAAGGCGCAGCAGCTTGCTAAGAAATTTAAGCAGGCAACACCGTTAACGATTCAGCAAGGAACGATTCAAAGGGCAAAAGACGCCGCTAAAAAAACGGATATGGCCTATTTTGTGGTTAAACAAGGAAGTTTTATCGCGCCAAAAAGTGTTAGTGGCCAGACCCTAAATACTACTGGCGTGGTTGTTAGTGATAAATTAAAGGCTTCCGGCTATCGTTTGGGCCAAAAATTCAAGGACAGTCAAAGTGGTGTGACGTTAAAAATTATTGGTTTCACCACGGCGATGACCTATTCCCACACGCCGGTTGTTTACGTGACACCCAATCAATGGCAAAAAATGATGCCGCAAGAAACGCAAACTGTCAGTGCATTGGCGGTTAAACAAACAACAACCACCAAGCCTAAATTGGCCGGAGCAAACTTAGTGTCGAAAGAAGCAATTATTCAAAACGTGCCGGGATATTCGGCCGAGCAAGGTTCTTTAGATATGATGATTGCCTTTCTTTACATTATTTCCGTCGTTGTTCTGGCCGTTTTCTTCTACGTCATTACGATTCAAAAGATCCGCGAATTTGGCGTTTTAAAGGCTTTAGGAACCAAAACGAGTTATCTGGCACGTTATTTGATCGGTGAAATTGGTGTTGTTGCACTCTTAGCAGTCATCATTGCCGATATTGTTGTTGCGGCCCTAGCACAGGTGATGCCAGCAGCGATGCCGTTCATTATTTCCGGCCAGATTATACTAACGACGAGCCTGATCTTTGTTGTCGTTGCTGTTTTAAGTGCGGTGGTGTCACTGGTTAAGGTTGCCCGAGTAGATCCGAATACAGCGATTGGAGGTGCTGGCGAATGACTGAAACATTGAAATTGACCAACGTCGTTAAGTATTATCAAGATGGGGACGCACGGATTGAAGTATTACGGGAAGTTTCCTTGGCCGTTAAGCCTGGAGAATTTGCAGCAGTGGTAGGACCTAGTGGTGCCGGTAAAAGTACTTTTCTATCCATCGCCGGTGCGCTTTTACGGCCAAGTGAAGGTCAAGTTTATCTGGCGGGGCAAGAAATTACTCAATTATCGCAAAAACAGTGGACCAAAATACGTTTGGAACAAATTGGTTTTATTTTCCAAAATTCAGAGCTAATTCCTTACCTGACGGTTATGGATCAATTACGCTACATGAGTGTGTTAGCAAAGCGAAAGGGGCAGGAACAACGTGCTCAGGACTTGCTGACTCACCTTGAATTAGCCAATCGATTGCAACAATATCCAGCTGCCTTATCTGGTGGTGAGCGGCAGCGGGTGGCAATTGCCCGGGCGCTAATGAATGATCCCCAACTTATTTTGGCCGATGAACCAACTGCTAGTTTGGATTCAAAACGTGGTCGTGAGGTTGTGACGATGTTACGCGATGAAGTTCACGCAAATCATAAGGCGGCCGTCATGGTCACCCACGATGAACGTGTGCTGGATTTGGTTGATACCGTTTATCAAATTGAAGATGGTGTTTTGAAGAAAAAGGACTAAAGTGTGTTTGAAAATGGCCAGCAGAGGGCTTAACTAGATACTGCCTACTCGCGGATTCCACGTAATTTTGACTGTAAATAAAATAAGAATTTAATTTTAAGTTGTCAAAGCCGAATTAAATTGATATGATAGGAGCAGTTATTGTCTTGCTAATAGTGAGGTAGTTTAGAAGATTGTGAGAGGAGGGTTGCAGAATGGCACAAAATAACCATACTGGTGTCGGTAATAACCGCCGCCCAACAAACCATAAGAACCGTGATAAAAAGGCTAAAAGCACAAAAGCTGTTTTGGACTTCTTAAAAGAACGGGAAGCACAAGAAAGCAAATAAGTACGTTAGATGTCTATCTTTTTGGGTGGGCATTTTTTATTTTTTACTTATTTGTAATCGCTTTAATAATACTGGTTAAAGAAATAGTTTGGGTGGTAACATAAAATAGCCCTTAGAGAATTTAGGAGGAGCCATGTTTCGAGTACGCGTAGTTCGCGCAAGGAGAATGGACATCCTCCGTAACTAAGATTTTACGGTGCTAACGTAAAATAATCCTTAAAACATTTAGGAGGAGCTTTCTTGATTAAATTAATTGCAACTGATATTGATGGCACATTTTTAAATGATCAAAACGAGTATCCTGTCGAACGTTTTAATCAACAATTAAAGCAAATGCAACAGTTTGGTATTCATTTCGTCGTGGCGAGTGGCAATCAATACCACCATTTACAAGATATTTTTAAAGAAAAATCGCCGGTTAACACCTTTATTTCCGAAAATGGTGGCCTTATTATGCACCGTAATCAAGTGATCGATGCTGAACCATTGCCACAGCCACAACTAACGATGGTTCTCCAGCGTTTAACGCATGATCCTGCGTTCGCGGATAGTTCGATTAATTTATCTGGCCGTAATGGTAACTACATGGAAAAGGGCGACCGTCTAAGCGATGATCCGGAGATGCAGTATTACTTCAGTAATATCAAATTTGTTTCAGATCTGGCCGCCGTTCAAGATGAAATATATAAGGTAAATTTGATTAGTGAACACGCCAAGGTAGCACCGAACGCCCGGTATTTAAAGCAGATTTTGCCGACTGAGTTTCAGGCAACACCAAGTGGCTTTGGCAGTATTGATATTATTCCGACGGTGGTTAATAAAGGAACGGCGCTGGCGTTGTTAGAAGACTATTGGCAGCTGAATCCTAATCAGGTGATGGCCTTTGGTGATAATCTAAATGATGCGGAAATGTTGCAGCATGCTCACTACGGCTATGCGATGAAAAATGCGCGGCCAGAGTTAAAGGCACAGGCTAGTTTTGTGACTAATTTGGATAATAATTCCGCGGGAGTATTTGATGTCATTGATCAAGTTTTAACGCAGGTAAATGAATAAAAAAATGGGTCTAGAATTTTTGGTGTTGGAAAGTATTTCCATTCCAAAAGTACTAGGCCCTTTTTGATAACAAAAAAAGCATCTAAGCCTCCCTAGTGCTATGCTTTAAGCGACGAAACTCAAGATAAGCGGGGTAGGAATAGATGTCTCAACTAGATAATACACTTAAATTACTGGGAATTACAGACACAAACATTCAGGTGTTCGGTACTCGTGAGGAATTTAATGGTCGGGGCTCGGGTCGCAAAAAGTATTTGGTCATCCAGGCAGAGCTTACCTACACACTCAGGCGCTGTCCCAGCTGTGGATACAATACGTTGCACCCTAACGGACACAAGCTCACTCATGTCCACATTTCAGGACCCATGGACCGGCCCGTAATTCTAGAGCTAAACAAGCAACGCTGGCGTTGTAGTAACTGCCATAGCACTTGTACGGCCACCACTCCAGTGGTATCAACCAACCACGCCATCGGTCACGGACTAGCGACTCATGTGCTGAAGCTAGCCAGTAAATCACTCCCGGCTAAGACTATCGCCAGTCTCACCGGTATTTCGACAAACTCAGTTCAGCGTATTTTGACGGCTAATATTCATCCACACGCGAGCCGCCGGTTACCGATTAATCTATGCTTTGATGAATTCCGTTCCACGCACGGCTCCATGTCGTTTATTTGCATTGACGCCGACACTCACAAATCAGTTAAAGTACTTAGCGACCGCCTTAATAGAACCATCAAACAGTTCTTTCTTAGTCAGTACAGCACCGCAGAACGGGCCGCGGTTCAACGCGTCATCATGGACATGAACGCCTCCTATCAGGCATTCGTGCACGAACTATTCCCTAACGCCGAACTCATTATTGATCGGTTCCACATTATTCAATTAATGGGCCGGACGATGGATACCATTCGCACTCAATGTTTAAAGCAACTCGACAAGCATTCGCGGGAATATAAAGTACTGAAATCACTATGGCGCCTATTCCACAAGGCCACCCCTGACGCACAAAAGAGCCGCTACCTCTTCGGCCTGAATGAGTACTCGACCGAACAGAACGCTATTGATATTGGAACCGATACGTTTCCGGCCTTCAAAACAGCTTATGAAACCTACATCGATCTCCACGATGCTTTGATGGGGCGTCACGCTGATGAACTCAAGAATATCATCACTAACTATCAGCCTAACGGCACGCCCCTAGATACGGCCATACATACCCTACGAAAGAATCTTAATGGAGTAATTAATGCCGCCAAATCGTCCTACTCTAACGGACCGATAGAAGGCATCAACCGTAAGATCAAGGAGCTCAAACGTGCTTGTTATGGCTTCTCCAATCAGGCCAATATGTTCACACGCGTCTACCAGCTGATTGCCTAGATTATCTACCACAATAACGTCACGATGGTAGGCTTATTTGTTATGCCTTCAAGTACGATATTCAGACGACACACCAGATTAAACGCCGCAACTAATAAAAAAACAAAAAAGATCTCCCACACGAGGAGATCTCCAAAGGATAGAAACTATCCTTCAACACCATTTGACAAAGAGCCAAAAAAATGGGGTTACGACAAAAGTGAATTCTGCCGTAACCTCATTTTTTAGTGGTGCTTATTATTATCAAATTTCAAATGTTAAGCCACAACGCCAAGTGTTTGAAGGATTAAATAAATGTTTAGAACAATCAGGACAACAGCGATTATCCAAGCGGTCCATTTAACCCAGGGGCGGTTGGCGAAGGGTCCCATTAGTTCTTTATTACTGGTGAACATAACTAGGGGAACCATCGCAAACGGTAGCGCAACACTAAGGAAAACCTGCGAGAAAGTCAGGAGGTTTTCAATTTTGGCCTCATTACCATGATAGTAAATGGCAAAGATTAAAACTGGCGTAATTGAAAGTAGCCGGGTGATTAAACGTTGTGCCCAAAGTGGCATCTTCAAATGAATGAAGCCTTCCATAATGATTTGCCCTGAGAGTGTACCAGTAATCGTTGAACTTTGACCAGAAGATAGCAGCGCAACAGCGAATAGCATGCTGAGCACAGGACTGGCAATTGCACCAACGATTTTTTTATCACCAAGTGCGTGGTATAGATCAACGAAGCGTCCGAGATCACTGTGTGTGCCATAGAATAAAGCAGCGCCAAGGATTAAGAGCAAACAGTTAACAACGAAAGCGACGGTTAGCTGAATATTTGAATCAGCAACCGTGAAACGAATTGATTTAGCAACGTGTTTTTCGTTTTTGCGGTCAATGTGCCGTGTTTGCGAAATTGACGAACCAAGGTATAAGTTATGGGGCATAACTGTCGCTCCAACAATACCAAGTGCTAAATACAACATTGATTTATTCGTTACAATCTGGGTGGTCGGGATAAAGCCGCGGAAGATTTCTGGGACGTTTGGCTGAGCCAGAATAACTTCATATAAGAAAACAAAGAGAATAACTGCAACTAATGTCGCAACAATGGCTTCGATTTTGCGGAAGCCCATTTTCATTAATAATAGCAAGATTAAAACGTCAAAACCGGTGATGATAATACCGACGATCAGCGGAAAGCCAAAGAGTAATTCGATAGCAATCGCTGACCCAATGATCTCCGCAATATCAGTCGCCATAATGGCTAACTCAGTAATGATCCAAAGTATGATTCCGACTGGTTTTGAAGTTCGCTCACGGGTTAATTGCGCAAGATCGCGCCCAGTTACAATGCCTAACCGAGCGGCCATTGCCTGTAACAACATCGCAATTAAACTAGAAAGTAAAATGACGCTGATCAATACGTACTTGAATTGTGCACCACCGGCGATTGATGTAATCCAGTTACCGGGATCCATATAACCAACGGCGACTAGCGCACCAGGCCCTGTGTAAGCGAGTAAGGTTCGCCAGTAACCTGCATTTTCAGGAACGTCAATACTCCCGTTAACCTCAGATAAAGACTGCTGATTTGAACTAGTCGAATCAAAAATCTTTTCGTGTTTCTTCGGTTCAGTTGATGCCGATTTTTCTTTATTTTTCAAAATGTTTCCCTCTTTTCTATTGGCTTAGAATTGAGTGCCTTCTCCTAGGCCTTCAATCGAAAGTAAGCAATTGATTACTCACTTACTGCGACTATTATCATAAGCTTTTTTTGAAAAAAGTCAATAGTTATTGGATTAAAGTTAACCATACCTAAGTTTTTTTTAAAGGATTACAGTTTAATATCAACGAAGCGAATTCAAGCTTGTGTTTAGGTTTGATTAAACTTAACATAGACTTTACACATAGGTCGTGTTTGGAAAGGCAGATTCCTGTGGCCAATCCTTGGAATCTAAACACTTTGCCAAACGCTTCCGGCTTAAGGAGTTGTGAAAAATGATTAAGTTATTAATCTTGGGTCTACTGGCCCAAAATGGTATTAGTTACCCGTACGAATTATTGCAGTTAGTTAAGAAGCGCCACTACGATGCGTTTATTACAGTAACAAAGGGTTCGTTTTATTACAACGTAGATGCATTAGAGGCAGCAGGTGATATCGAAGTTGTTGCTTACTCACCGACTAAAAATGCCTTTGTCAGCAAAACAAGTTACCAGATTACAGCACAGGGTAAACAAACCTTTGCGGCCTTAAGCGTCCAGTATTTGAAACAACCAGACAAGGGCCAATCACCATCAAAGGTTGGTTTGCTATTTGCCGACCAAATTGAACCAACTGTTTTGCAAGCGGCACTAACGCAACATATTAGTCAGTTGAAGGCCGATTGTTTAGTACTAGCAGTCGCAATCAAGGAGGCACCAACAGCTGGTTTGGCCGCGGAGCTGTTAACACACAAATTGCAGGTGCAACAGGCAGAAATCAATTGGTACCAGAACGTAAAAGAAAAAAGCAATCGGTAAATTTAAGTATCTAAAGGCTAACAAACAATACTAAGCATCATTTTAGCCGATTAAAAAGGACAAGTATAGAAAAAGGGTTCAACCGTGATCTACTTTTTGGTTGAACTCTTTTTTGAATTAACTAAATTAAATTTTAATACCAAGCAGGTTTGGCACCATCGGTATTTGCTTTGTTAACGCCAATTGAGTGGTGAACTTCTTGCGTTGGGTCTTGGGTTAATTTAACGACAAGGTCGGCAATGCTCTTCCGGGATACCTCAGTACCTTTAAATGGCTCACCTTTTTGAGTTAATTCATAGTCGATTTCGTCTGTATTAGTTAACCAGGCTGGGCGAACGATTGTGTAATCTAGATCGGAAGCTTCGATGACTTTGGCTGCGGCAGCGTAGGTTTCGAGGTAACCACCGTCAAGCATTTGGTGGTTCCATTGGCCGAATTTACCCGGAACTTCATCGTAAATACCGAGTGTCGAAATCCAAATTAGCCGTTTAATGTTAGCGGCATCCATTGCCTTAACGACACTTTTGGCCTGAGCTTCAATATTGGCGCCAGCAAGGTTGGCGTAAACAACGTCTTGTCCTTTTACGGCCGCAGTCAATTTGGCTTCATCAATGGTATCACCGTCGATCAGCTTTTCCCGTTGCTCATCAGTGGCCGTTAAACGGTTGGCACGACGCAAATAAAGGGTTAACTTGTCATCAGTACGATCTAAAAATAATTGGGTTGCTAAACGTGCAATTTTACCTGCGGCACCTAAAATTAAAACGTTGCTCATAAAAAAACTTCCCTTCAATTTGATTTCAAATTAACTGTAATACTAAAAGTTACATTATGCAACTGAAGACACTTTTTAACTTATTCAAATAATAGTTGTCGCTGCTGCACAAAAAGTTTACGTAGTTTCTGACATTCCGATTAATAATGGAATAAATGAAAAATTTCTGCTGAACAGGTATAATTAAATTAGAATTAGCTTTGAAAGTGGGGAGAAAATTTTGCGCGAAGATTTTAATGAAGTGGTCAAGTCAATTGCAGTTTCAGATATTCGCCAGTTTGATAATGAAGTTAGCCAGATTCCAGGAATGTTGAAACTAACTTTAGGTGAACCAGATTTTAATACGCCTGAACACGTTAAGCAGGCTGGAATTAAGGCAATTGAAAATAATGAATCCCATTATACGCCTAATCCAGGCACACCAGAATTACGCCAGGCAGCCGCTGAATACTATAATGCTAAATTTAAATTAAATTATTCAGGCGAAAATGTGATTACAACGGTGGGGGCAACTGAAGGCATTGCGGCTGCATTACAGACCTTATTGAATCCAGATGATGTTGTCTTGATTCCAACACCAATTTTTCCAATTTATATACCCGATACCCAGCTCAATCACGCTACACCTGTTTTCATTGATACTAGTGCAGATGGTTTTGTTTTAACGCCGCAGCGTCTGGAAGCAGCGATTCAGGCTCAGGGCGACAAAACCGTTAAGGCGTTAGTTTTAAATTATCCAAGTAATCCGACTGGCGTTACTTATAGTTCAGCCGAGTTAGCAGGGCTAGCCAAGGTAATTAAGGCCCACCAACTTTGGGTGCTGAGTGATGAGATTTATGGCGAATTATCTTATTCTGAACCACACACATCACTGGCCAGCTATATTCCTGATCAAGTTATTATGGTGAACGGCCTTTCTAAATCACACGCCATGACCGGCTGGCGCTTAGGCTTTGTGCTGGCGCCAACGAATTTTGTTGAACAGATGGTTAAGGCACACCAGTACATGGTAACAGCGCCGACGACAATGGTGCAGGCAGCAGCTTTAGAGGCCGTTAAACATGGCCAGAGTGATAGTGCCATTATGGCTGTAGAGTATAAGAAGCGGCGTGATTATTTGATCTCTGCGTTGCAACCGTTGGGCTTTAAAATGGCACGACCAGATGGCGCCTTTTATTTATTTGCTAAAATTCCCGCTAATTGTCCGCAAAAGTCCTGGGATTTTGTTCGTGATTTGGCCAAAACTGAAAAGTTAGCACTAATTCCCGGAATTTCCTTTGGTCCTGGTGGGGAAGGCTACGTTCGAATTAGTTACGCTGCTAGTATGGAAAATCTACAAAAAGCAGTTACTAAGCTACAGGCCTACGTGGGAAAACACTAGTAAAAGTGGGTTGTAGGTTGGCACATCACACAAAAGTTGAGTGCACTTTAAAATACAACTTAAAATTGGCCCTAAATTCAGTTAATCCGACTGAATTTAGGGCCAATTTAAGTTGTTATTTTTTAATTTAGATGATATTTACGATCGTAGGCGGCGACTGTTCTAACCGTGAAATCATTGGTGTAGTAACTGGTTGCGTTGTTTTCTTGGTCAACTTGAACTAAATGGTTAGTGAAACTGTTCAAAAAGTGGCTGATTAAGTGGTGAATTTGAAGTTGTTCATCGTGGTAATCTGGTTCGATTGCCGCATCATCATCCTTTTTAAAACATTTACGCAGGATTTCCTCGGTAATATCAGTGAATAGCTGCGAATCGGGTTGGGTTTCATCGCTGCTTTCAGCAAGAAAAAACTGACCTTTCTCGGTTAACTGCCGGCGATATTCAATACTGACACGATCAAAAATAATTTCTTCGGCGAGCGTGTACTGCTCGTCAGTTAATAAATTTAGCATTCGTGGGCCTCCTTCCGCTTACTTTTATGATAGCATGCTTTAATCATTGGGTTCAATTTTAGCGGTTAGACCTTACGGAAACGACGCATACCCCGAATATTAAGCCAGATGAAGAGAATTGCGAAGCCCAGCAAAATTAGCAGGTTCAAACCAATGTCACTGAATGTGTAGCCCTTTGTAATGACGTTTTGAAGGCTAGTGCCAGCGTAGTAAAGGGGCATAATATGTGCAATGGCTTGGAGCCAGTGGGCCATGCCGTCAATTGGAATTAATCCGGAAAAGAAGACTTGCGGAATGACTAAAAGTGGAATGAACTGCATCATTTGAAACTCATTCTGAGCAAAGGTTGAGGCAAAGATTCCCATTGCTAACGCGATTAACGCGACCAAAATATTGGTTAATAGGACTAACCAAATACTGCCAACTAGTTGTATTTTTAGAATATAAACGGTGAAAAAGACAATAATAAAAGTTTGGATAACGGCGAAAATACCGTAGCCGCATAAATAACCGTAAATAATCTCATTCCGCTTAATTGGTGTTGCTAGCAAGCGACTCAAAGTACCTGAAGTTCGTTCGCTTAATAATGAAATGCCGGAAATCAAGAAAACAAAGAAAAAGACAAAGAAGGCAATGAGTGCCGGAAGTGCTTGATCAAAGAAGGTTGCACTGCCATTCGAATACAGATAGTGATTACTAATCTGATAGTTGGTTGGTTTACTTGGTACTTTTTGTGCTGGTGGCTGCTGCTTGGTGAGCACTAGTAAGGCCTGTTGTTGTCGCGTAATAACGTCACGCTGGGCCTTGGTCACATTAATTAACGCCTTGGTGTTCATTTTCATTAAACCAGCCCGTAGCGTGTTTTTGACGTAGGCGGTTTTGCTGAGATCACTGTTTTGGTAAGTGACGTCGATCTTCTTGCCTGAAACGGTGATAAAGGCATCTAGATCATGTTGTTTCATTTTGGCCTGCAACTTATTTTTGTTATTGAATGATTTGAGCGTTAATTTATTACTTTTAAGGTTAGTCACAATTGTGTCGTTAACTTGATAAATACCGACACGCGTTTTAACTGTATTGTTTGTGCTCAGTAGCAAGTACATTAGGGTGAGGATAAATAGGGGAGCAACAAACATTAATATAATTGTCCGTGGTGAGCGGCGCATTTGTTTTAAAATTCGATTAACCAACGCGATTATTCGCATCTTGAAGCCTCCCTGCCTTTAGAAAAACATCATCAATTGTTGTGACGTCAAACTGCCTTTTGAGCGCTGCTGGCGTTCCTTGAGTAATGGCCAAACCGTTCCTAATGAGCATTAAATAATCACACTGCTCCGCGTCTGCCATAACGTGGGTTGTAATGATAATTGATTTAGCGGCCTTCTTTTGAGCTTCCAGTTCCTGCCAGATTTGTTCTCTAAGTTCGGGATCAATTCCCACTGTTGGCTCGTCCAGAATTAAGAGATCAGGTGACTGAATGAGCGCTATTGCGACGGATAGGCGCCGTTTCATCCCGCCGGAGTATGCACTAACTCGGCGATCCAAAACGTGATCCAAATTAACAACTGCCGAGGCGTGTTGGATTGCCTGTTCCAGTTGGTTTTTAGGAACTGCCATTAGTTGACCAAAGAATTGTAAATTTTCCCGTGCAGTTAGCTCTTCATAAAGAGCATCACTTTGTGCCATGTAACCAATTCGGGCCATAATCTTTCGGTTCGGCATGGTTGTTCCAAAAATTTTAATTTCCCCGCGATCGATAGCTTCCATACCTAAAATAGCTTTAATCAAAGTTGTTTTTCCAGCACCAGATGGCCCAATTAGGCCTAGAATTTCTCCGGGGTGGAGGGTTAAGCTGATGTTCTTCAAAACAGGTTGACCACTGGTATAACTTTTGGCTACTTGCTTAACTATTATTGGTTCTGCAGTAGATGACATAACAAGGCCTTCTTTTTTAGATAATTTTGTTTAGTGAGGAACTACTCACTCACTCATAAAGTCATTCTTGCTCATTTTCATACAGTTGTCAATTGTTTTTTGAAATTGACAAGTTTCTAAAATTACGCTAACTTTGTTAGTGAATAACGACTCACTTTAGAAGGGAGTTTACATCTTGGCAATTTCAAAAACATTCGCGCTATACCAACAAAATTTAAATAATGATCCAACCTTACCGAAGAAACAGAAAGATATTCTACAGGCTAGTTTAAAGCTATTTGCCGCAAAGGGATTCCATGATACGAGTACCGCCGACATAGCTCAGGCTGCCGGAGTTGCGGAAGGCACCGTTTATAAACGGTTTAAGACTAAGGATGCACTATTAAGTGCAGTTTTATCACCGCTGACCAGTACTGTACTAGCCGAAACGGTTGCTGAATTTTCGGAAACAACGTTGGCTAAAGAATACACAACTTTGCACGCCTTTATTTCGGACGTTGTTACTAATCGGCTTGCTTTTGTTAATGATAATTTGGCCACCATTAAGATCCTTGTTGGAGAGGCTATCTATAATACTTCGATTCGTAATCAAATTGTTAGTGCAATGCAGGCGGTCTTAACCAATCAATATGCACATAGTGTTAAAGCACTGCAGCAAAAAAATTTAATTGTGGATTGGCCAATTAAATTGATTTTTCAATATACAATTTCAAGCATCGGTGGTTATTTAGTTAAACAAATAACTTTTCCAAAGCAGGTTAATTCTCCAGACGAGGAAGCACCACAAGTCATTCATTTTTTAGAAAAAGGCCTAGCACCAGAATAAATTTTAGGACTCTGATTAACGCGTCATACTGCTGATTTTGATTATCCGAGACGGAATTAATTGAGCTTGTGAGTTGACGAACAACCTAAAATACGTTAAAGTAACGTGAACTAAAAATAAGATCAGACAGGGAGCTGAACTTTTTAATGACAACTTTAAAAACAACTTTAGCAGGGTACAAATTTGATAATTGCATGATGAACGCAGCGGGAATTCGGTGCGCAACGGTGACTGATTTGGCTGGTTTGCGGGATTCACGAGCTGGCTCGCTAGTTACGAAGAGTGCAACGCCACAACCCCGTGATGGTAATCCAGAACCTCGGATGCGTGGCCTCCAATATGGCTGTATTAATTCAATGGGGCTACCGAATCACGGCTTTGACTACTACTTGAACTTTTTGTTGGAAGAGCAGAAGAGCCATCCCCAGCAAACGAATTTTATGTCAATCGCTGGTACCACGCTTGAAGATGACTTGAGTATGTTAAAGCAGATTCAAGAGTCTGCGTTTGCTGGGTTAACGGAATTAAACCTTTCTTGTCCCAATGTACCGGGCAAGCCCCAAGTAGGCTATGACTTTGATGCAGTAGAGCGCTATTTGACGGCGGTTTTTGCCTTCTTTAAAAAGCCATTAGGTGTTAAGTTACCACCTTACTTTGACTTGATGCACTTTGATCAAATCACGGCGATCTTAAATCAATATCCACTTGCTTTTGTTAATTCGATTAATAGCGTTGGTAATGGGTTGATGATCGATCCAGAGTCGGAAACCGTTTTAATTAAGCCGAAAGGCGGTTTTGGTGGAATCGGTGGTGCATACATCAAGCCAACTGCTTTGGCCAACGTTCGGGCTTTGGCTCAGCGCTTGAATCCTGGGATAGCGATCATCGGGACTGGTGGCGTGCAGAATGGGATGGACATTTTTGAACATATCTTGTGCGGTGCCAGTATGGTTCAAGTTGGGACCCAACTTGGTTTTGAAGGGCCAAAAATTTTCAACCGCTTAAGCCAGGAATTAACGCGAATTATGGCGGCAAAAGGATACGACAGCATTGCTGATTTTCGAGGTAAATTAAAAACTTTATAATAATAATTGCGGCTGAAGTTAAAGTAACACTTTAACTTCAGCTTTTTTATGCGAAATTTTTATCTGATTGATCGTTGCTTTGAATAAAAATAGCGTGCAAGTAAAATTAGTAGGTAATTTTGAAAAGTCATGCTAGAATGCTAATGTAAGCGAATACAAAAAAGGAGACATAATCATGGCCTATAATAAAGTGACTGAAGTAGACGTTGCGGCATTAACCAAGATTGTTGGTGCCGATCGCGTCATTTATCCAGCGACGGTTCATTATGATCACGATCAAATGAAATCTGTCCGTAGTTTGCCTGATGTTGCGGTGCAACCAATAAATGATGATGAGGTTGCAAAAATCATGGCGTACGCTAATGTGCATACAATTCCAGTAACAGTTCGGGGAAACGCAACTGGTTTGATGGGTGCTAACGTTGCAATTGAACACGGAATTGCACTTGATATGATAAAAATGAACCAAGTACTTGAATACGATCCAGAGAATTTAACCATAACGGTTCAAAATGGCCTACGGATTCGTGATATTAACGAATATTTGGCGGATAAACGGTTTATTTATGTGCCGGCCCCAGCAATGAAGTGGGCAACTATTGGCGGCAATGCTAGCACTAATGCTGGTGGGATGCGAGCAGTTAAATACGGAACCACCCGCGATTATGTACGCGGAATAAAAGTTATTTTGGCCGATGGTACGAGTCTACAGCTAGGCGGAAAAACGGTAAAGAATAGTTCGGGATATGATTTAAAGGACCTTATTGTAGGTAGTGAAGGAACTTTAGCCGTAATAACCGAGCTTGTTTTACGCTTGATTCCGCGACCAGTAATCACGATTGATGTTTTATTACCATTTGATTCAGTTGAGACAGCAATTAAGGTTGTTCCCAAATTTCTAGAGGCCGGAATTATACCAACAGGAATTGAATTCTTTGGTAGCCGTGAAATAGGTTATTGGGAAAAATACGCCGAAAAGCAGTTTGTTGATCATAGCGGAGGCGGCTATTTATTATTGACGTTTGATGGTAGTAATAAAGACGCCGTTCAGGCTGATTACGAACGAGCACTGGAGATTGCCAAAAACGCTGGTGCGAAGGCGCCAGTCTTAATGAATACGGCTGATCAGGCGGCACTAGTGTGGGAAGCACGAAATCAATTACTGACGGCAATTCAGGCGACTACGCCAGCAATGGATGAAGTTGATATTGTTGTGCCCCGTAGTAAAATTGCGGCCGTTTTGGAACAAGTGCACCAGATAGAAGAGACCGATCAGGTTCGGATGCCTAATTTTGGGCACGCAGGTGATGGTAACTTGCATATTTATATTTGTCAGGATAATTATTCGGCGGCCGATTTTGCGGTTAAAGTAGATATTGTCATTCGAAAATTATATCAAGTTGCGAAGAATATTGGTGGTGAGATGTCCGGTGAACACGGTATTGGTTATGCGCGGGAACCGTATTTTGCTGCATTTTATGGTGCCGATCGCGTTGCCTTATTAGATCGAATTAAGGATGCCTTTGACCCGAAACACATTTTGAATCCAGATAAGGTTTTCCCAGTTAAAGGGGAGACCGATCGACCTAATCGACCATTAGAATTAAAAAATTAGACGTGAAAATGTCACAATAAGTTATTGCTCGGCAAAAGTGTTGTCACAAAGGGAATTAATGATCCCTTGGGCAACACTTTTTTGGACTGCTTTTTTTCCGGTTGATTGGTACTTGTTCAAGAAAAGGGGCAGTTTATACTAAGGAGTAACTTATGGGAGTAAAATCTAACCACTTTTTCAAGTGCTTCCTAGGTTCTGCAACTGATGGGATTACTGGCCAAGAACTTACTACTTGGCCAAGTATTTTTAGAGGTACTTTAAATTGGTTATCTGTTTTGCTTTTATAAAAGGGGGAGTTGTCCGTGCAACACGATCATTTACGTTTAGTCACACAAGCGGCAATGTTTGCCGCTATTGATTATATTCTTGCAATGTTTCAATTTCACGTGCCATCACCAGTAGGCCATCCGTTTGTAGACCTTGGTTTCACTTTTGTGGCACTTGGAACACTATTTTTGGGTTGGCGTTATGCCATGCTGGCTGGTGCAATTGGGCTCGGCCTTTTTGATTTAATGAATGGGTACGCCAACCACGCTTATCTAACCGTTTTAGAAGTGGTTTTGTTAGTTGGTGTCGTTGCGCTTGCTTTTAAATTAATGCACCATCAATTGACTTCTGGTGTGGTTGTAAGTCTCGGTATTATCGCTGGCTTGACCAAAATGGTAACTGGCTTTATTCGTTATTTTATTGAAAGTAGTGTTGATCTAGGGTTGCCACCAATGCGGGCCTCCGTTCAAGCATTAGTTGGAATGCCTGCCGATATTTTAACGGGAATTTTGATGTTTTTTACCGTTCCATTATTCTTTTTTGTCTTACAACGAGTAACTCGACAAGTTCATTGGTATAGTTGGCAATAATTTTTACCAAATGACTTGACTAGGTGAATTGGAATGACTTTAATGGAAGTGGAAACTAAGTAATTTTAGAAGCTTAGTGGGGAAATAAAAATTACTGGCCGTTTCTGAAATACTTTACGGATGAGCTAAAAATAGGAGGTTGAGTATGACACAATTAACTAAATTAACGGATACTTATACGTTAAATAACGGGACACAAATTCCAATTGTTGGATTTGGTACTTGGCAGACGCCAGATGGTGATGTTGCCCGCCAATCGGTTAAAACTGCTATTAAGGCCGGTTATCGGCACATTGATACAGCCTTTGCTTATGGTAACGAGAAGAGCGTTGGTGCTGGTATCCGCGAAAGTGGTGTTAAGCGCGAAGATTTATGGGTAACGACTAAATTAACGAACGATGTCCATGGTTACGATAAAACTAAGGCTGCCATTGAGACATCGTTACAGAATCTTGGATTAGATTATTTAGATTTATATTTAATTCACTGGCCAAATCCAATTGCATCCCGTGCTAATTGGGAGGCAGATAATGCTGGTTCATGGCGTGCGATGGAAGAAGCGCAAAAGGCCGGTAAGTTACGCGCAATCGGCGTTTCCAATTTTCGACCTAAGCATATTGATGCACTCTTGAAGACAGCGACGGTTGTTCCCCAAGTCAACCAAATTTTCTTAAATCCAAGTGATCTTGAACCTGAGGTTGTTGCGTATAATAATGCACATCATATTTTATCTGAGGCGTACAGTCCGCTTGGTACTGGTAAGATATTTACCGTCCCCGAATTAAAGGAATTAGCGAAAAAATATGGTAAGAGTGTTGCTCAGTTGGTTCTACGGTGGTCATTACAACATGGATTTTTACCGTTGCCCAAATCCGTTCACGCCGAACGAATTGAAGCAAATACGAAGTTGTTTGATTTTGAGATCACTGCCGCCGATATGCAAAAAATTGACGGCTTACGTGGGGTTGCCGGCTTGGCGGCCGATCCAGATACAACAACATTTTAATTTGATTGGGAAGTGTTTGAAAAGGCGCAGGAAGTTGTTTTTTTAAGGCACAAAAACATTTGGTTGAAATACTAAAGAAAGATCTTATGGAAAACTATAAAAAGACGTGGTACCAGAATTAATCTTAATCCTAGTACCACGTCTTTTTTCATTGTCAATTCAAGCTATTTCTTTATGTTCTTTTCAACAAAGTCTTTAACTTTAGCATCATCTTGGCCATCAACGTATGGTTTCATTTCTGTTAATGACTTTTCAGTATCATGGTTATTATTTTCCATGAAATAATTCCAAACTGCATCACGAACGGGAATCGTATCCTTACTCCAGTCAAATGCTTCATTCATTTTCTTATCTAGAATTTTAGGTTCTGTAACTTCTTCTGCCATAGTGATAACCTCCGTATAATTATTTTTTCTTTCCTACAACTTCATTGTAGTCCTTTTTTGGAAAATGGTAAGTAATTCGCTTTTTTAGCGAAATAGGGTGACGAGCTGTTTACTTGCACTAATCGGGTAACTATGGTTAACTATACAAGTTGGTTTAAAACAACAACCCATGTTTTATCGGAACACCAACACTTCCAGTAGTTAGATAAGAAAGGAAGTGTGACTTATCAAGCAACAAGATTTGCAAAGTAAGGTACACAGCAATCCTGATTGGCGCTCCAAATCAGCAATCAGTGATTACTTAAATAATTTTATTGTTGTGCTTAAGCGTGAACAAGCACAACGTTCAAAACAAAATTAATTTATTGGTAGTCCGCATTCCCATTATAGTGGGATTTAGTGGGCTACCTTTTTAATTAATTAAAGATAATCGTCAAAACTAGTTGCTTTTTGTAGGATTAGTTGTTAAGCTAGACTCATGTATTTAATAATGATGACTTTAAAGAGCGCCAGGTTCCATTAAGTGCAATCCTCTTTAGTTTCACTTGATAAATGCAAAATTTTTGTGCAAAAGCACTGGAGGTTTCACTTATGGAACATGGTACAGTAAAATGGTTTAACGCAGACAAAGGTTACGGTTTTATCACAGCTGATAGTGGTACAGATGTATTCGTACATTTCTCAGCTATCCAAGGCGACGGCTACAAGTCATTAGACGAAGGCCAGAGCGTTAACTTTGATATCGAACAAAGCGACCGTGGACCACAAGCTTCAAACGTTACTAAAAACTAATTTTAGTTATTATGTAACTTTAAGGGTTGTTACTCATTTATTTGAGTAACAACCCTTTTTTTATTTCTGGTATAATGAAGTTGATTTAAAATTTGGATTAGCCAAAAGGTTTTCCAGATGAGCATTGCATAACTATTAACCCTAGAAGTATGATGGCGCAAAACTAGAATTCAAAAAGTATTCTAGTTTTTTGCTAGAGTTAATAATTGATACTTTTAGACTACGGATGTAAACTTACTTAACGATTTATGCTTATTCGAAAGGGAGGGTGAGTTATGGAAGTTAAAGCGCAAATGGAGATCAGTGATGCCGAATGGGAAGTAATGCGCGTTATTTGGACGCTGGGTTCGGCGACAAGTCATACGGTAATTGAGGCCTTATCTGAAAAGATGGGCTGGAAAGCGGCTACGACTAAAACACTATTAGGGCGTTTAATGAAAAAAGGGGCCTTAACGGCCAAAAAGAACGGCCGCGCTTTCACCTATTTCCCTGAAATCCCGGAGCAGGAAGCAATGGACGTTGCAACCATCTCCTTGTTTGATCATTTATGTCAGATGCGTGCCGGAGCGACACTAACTGCCTTAGCGAAGCATGTAAGCTTAAGTCAGACCGACATCGCCAACTTGCAAAAATTATTAACTGAAAAAGCTAAAACGGCACCAGAAAAGGTTTCGTGTAATTGCTTACTGGATGATTGTCACTGTCAATGATTTAGCGTGGTTTTACCAATTGTCCGGTTACTATTTTTTAAAATTCACTAGGCCAAGCAAGTCAATTAAGGGTAGTTAGATTAAACTATTTTCAATTGATTTACTTGGCTTTTTGTATTGTAAAGCGAATAGGTTGAGTTGTTTAATTTTCCTTTGTTACGATGAAGTAAAGGCGAAAGTTACCTAAACCAAGTAGTTTGGCTTGACACTTTTACTCCTACGATGTAATCTATGTTTATGGTTTACAAATGTAAACGTAAAAGGCCTTGTTTATTAAAAGCAACTAAGGGGGAAACAACGATGACTGATGATAAGATGACGATGCCAATGAATGGTGATCACTCTGATGATATGATGATGCACGGTGGACACATGATGCACATGGGAAATCTCCGCCGTAAGTTTTGGATTTCACTGGTACTGACCATTCCGATGTTACTAATGTCTGACATGATGGGAATGAAATTACCCTTCCAAATTACGTTTCCGGGTTCCGATTGGGTAGTGGCCGTGTTAGGTACAATTCTCTTCGTTTATGGTGGCGCGCCGTTTTTCTCGGGGGCCAAAGGTGAACTGCAAGAACACAAACCTGCCATGATGACCTTGATTACGATGGGGATTGGCGTTGCTTACATTTATAGTATTTATGCCGTAATTGCGAATAATATTTTTCAAGTTCACCCGCTAGTTACTAATTTTTTCTGGGAACTCGCTACTTTGATCGATATTATGTTGTTAGGGCACTGGATTGAAATGAACGCCGTTATGAGTGCAGGCTCGGCGGTTGATAATTTGGCCAAATTACTACCAAGTACAGCGCACAAATTGGTTTCTGGTAAAATTCAGGACGTTGCGATTAGCGAATTGGTTGCGGGCGACCAGCTTCAAGTCAAGGCCGGTGAAAAAATTCCTGCTGATGGGAACTTAGTTAGTGGTGAAACTAGCGTAAACGAATCAATGGTGACTGGTGAAGCACGTCAGGTTACAAAAAGAAGTCAAGATAAGGTTGTTGGCGGTTCGGTAAATGGCGCTGGTACGTTTGAAATGACAGTCACTGGCACCGGGGATTCTGGCTATTTAGCACAAGTAATGAAATTGGTTAGTGATGCCCAACAATCTAAATCAAGTCAAGAAAATATGGCGGACCGCGTTGCCGGCTATCTATTCTATGCTGCCTTATTTGTTGGAATTTTAGCGTTCTTCATTTGGCTCTTTGTTGATAACTTAACGATGGCACTGCCGATTGCTGTAACGGTCTTTATTATTGCCTGCCCCCACGCATTAGGACTTGCGATTCCGCTGGTTGTTGCGCGAAGTACGTCGATTGCGGCCAGCAACGGTTTATTGATTCGAAACCGCGATGCTATGGAACAGGTAAAAGGACTCCGTTACACATTAATGGATAAAACTGGAACCCTTACGGAAGGTAACTTTAAAGTTGCCGCTTTTAAGAGCGTGGTGCCAGAACAAAATGACCAGGAGATTTTAGCACTTTTTGCCGCTTTAGAGAATGGTTCTAGTCACCCATTGGCCGTTGGTATTTTGAATGCGGCAAAGCAAAAAAAGCTTTCCCTACAACAAGCTAGTGACGTTAAGCAATTAACTGGTGTAGGTTTACAGGGTGTTATTGATAAAACAACTTACCGAATTGTTTCTGGTGCGTATCTAGATAAACAGCAGGTAAGTTATGATCGAAAGGCTTTTAGCAAATTAGCTTCCGCCGGTAATTCGGTTAGTTTCCTATTAAAAGGAAAAAATGTTTTAGGTTACGTTGCACAAGGTGATCAAATTAAACCAGCGGCCAAGAATTTAATTACTAGTTTAAAAGAACAAAATATTACCCCAGTGATGTTGACTGGTGATAATGAAGAAACCGCCAAAAAAGTTGCCCAACAGCTGGGTATTACCGAGTATCAGGCCCAGTTATTACCTGAGGATAAAGAACGACTTGTTCGTCGTTATCAGAAAAAAGGTAAGGTCATGATGGTTGGTGACGGCATCAATGATGCGCCAAGTCTGGCACGGGCCGATATTGGGGTTGCGATCGGTTCAGGCACGGACGTTGCAATTGACTCTGCCGACGTTGTTTTAGTCAAAAGTGATCCCAATGATGTCGTTGAGTTTCTTGAATTGGCGCGTAAAACAACGCGGAAAATGACCCAGAATCTCTGGTGGGGAGCCGGCTACAATATTTTGGCGATTCCATTAGCGGCCGGTATATTGGCACCAATCGGTTTTATTTTAGATCCGATGGTGGGGGCCGTTTTAATGTCATTGAGTACGGTTATCGTTGCAATCAACGCACTGACGTTACACGTTCGAAGGGAAAAAACTGAATAGCGATTATTGGAAAAAGATGGACCAAGATAAGTGATTTCAGCGATTACTTATCTTGGTCCATTTTATTGCGCTAGGTCGCTATTTAAGATGCTATACTGAAATTAATGATTTGTGGCAGCTAGGTTTCTTACTATAAGAAATAAAGTATATGTGGTGTGACTTTAGTTAGTGCGGGAGTGGTTACTTAATAATAGCTAAACCGTTATTTATTTGCGTAAAGGAGAATTCACCGTGGATGATGAGGAAAAAGAGGTAGCCGCTTTTTGGGATGATTTTGCGGCCAGCTATATTGCGGCCCAGCGGGAATCGCAGGTGCCAATTGTGCGGGATGTTATTCGAACGTTGCGCACCCAATTGACCGATCAGATTGTTTTGGATGTTGCTGCTGGTGCCGGGCGCTTTGCGTTACCTTTTGCCAGTAGTGCCAAAAGGGTTATTTTAAGCGATATTTCGGAAAATATGTTGGCTTATGCTAGCCAAATGGCGGCAAAACAGAAGTTAACCAATCTTAGTTTTCGGCATGAATCCTGGTCCCATTTAAGGCGCCAGCAATTACTGGCTGATGTTGTTTTTGTAAATATGGCGCCTTTTTTGCAGGCAGATGATTTAGCTGCTTTAACTAGACTTGCGCGAAAATTGGTGATTGTCAATCGTGTGGTTCAACGAAAAGACGTTTTACTGGATGACTTATTAGAAGGAATTAGTGATCCTTCTAATGAGCTGGAGTTAATGGCGACGTACGAAAAATGGTTGAACGCTAACAAAATCGATTACCGGCAACGGGTTTTTCATTATGCGGTTCATGAACAAGTTGAGCGGCAAGAAATCTGGGATAGTCTGGTTGACGAGCTTAATTTTAAACAACAACGGCTTGTGTTGCGGCGCTTAGAACAACGTTTTAAGCTGGAAACAGTATTTGAAAATACACGTTATTATGATTTTAAATTAATTTGGTGGCGGAGGATTAGATGAATTATTTAGAGCTCAGTACGGCTATTTTATTAATTAATCGGCAAATTGAAAGGCAGTTGAGCCTTTTTTTGCGGCAAAAAAAATTACCATTGACGCTACCAGAATTAAATCTACTATTACTGGTTGGTCAAACAGCGACAGTTAATCAACACACCATTGCACAAAAAATGCTTTTGGCAGACGATGAAATAACGCGAATGGTGCGTAAACTAATTAAATTGGCTTACCTTACTCGTGAGCAGGATATAGCAGATCATCGGAAAAAGTTACTTAATCTAAGTACTAACGGCCAAAAAGTTTTGGCGGCGGTGCAGCGTGAACTTCAAGATTGGTGGCAGCAGCAACCAGCTGATTTAGTCAATGAAGAGCTTGTTTCTAAACTTAAATTGATGGTGCACGTGCTAAAGTAACATTCAGAAATAATAAGAGGCTAGGACTTTTGTTCCAGCCTTTTTTGGTGGTTAAAAGAATAAAATCGGTCAATTTTTCATTTATTTTGCAGTTAAAAAAGTTTTTTCCGTCTTTTTAACACTAAAATTGCTAAAAAAAATCAATTTTGTAATTTTTATGTACATACGTTCGTACTTAGGTAAGAGTAGGATGATTGTATTTTACCGGTTTTATTATATTGCAGGATATGTCAGTGGTATGACAGTGTTGCGAAATTATTGATTTTTGTAACGCTCTAGGTATTTGTTTGTTACACCGAGTTGCTATACTAGGTCTCGTTGAATGTGATGGAAACAAATTAGCATTCTACTAAGAAGAGAGTTAGACAAAACAAACAAATCCCATTTAGGAGTGATTCTTATTTTATTAAGTAAACGTATCAAAATGTTATTAGTTACAACTGCTGGTGCCGCTGGTTTATTAGTTGGTGGCGTTCAGGCCGCAAATGCCGCAACAGTTACTGCACAACAAGGAGACACGGTTGCCAAGCTAGCTACAAAATACGGTTCAACCGTTGATGCCATTGAAAAAACCAATGGTATTAGCTCAACAACGCATTTGATCTATGCTGGTCATCAATATAATATTCCTGATGGTACAACACAATCTACTGCGTCAACGCAGACAACTGCTGCAACACAGCAAACAACTCCTGTACAGCAGGCACAGCCTGTTCAGCAGAAGCAAACTGTAGCGGCGCCAGTTCAGAAACAGGCACCAGTACAACAGACTCAACAAACAACAAACAATCAAAGTCAGGCACAACCAACAAGCCAAGCATCAACTAGTCAAAGTCAAGCACAGACAACAAGTCAGGCTCCGGCAACGACTAACCAAAGTCAGGCAACGACAGCAAGTCAGGCAACTACGCAAACAAGTACAGCTAGTTCATCTGAAGATGCTGCAAAAGCATGGATTGCTAACAAAGAATCTGGTGGTTCATACTCAGCAACTAATGGCCAGTACATTGGTAAATATCAATTAAGTTCTTCATACTTAAATGGTGATTACTCTGCCGCTAACCAGGATCGTGTTGCTAATCAATACGTTACTTCACGCTATGGTTCATGGACTGCTGCCCAGGCTTATTGGCAAGCTAACGGCTCTTACTAAAAGATAGATTAAGAGTTTAAATAACTAAATAAAGATAACGAGGAAGAGACTACGACAAAATTAATTTTGCTGTAGTCTCTTTATTTGTTATAAGTTACGAAAATTAATCCATTTATTTTTTTATTATCCGTTAAATGATAATTTGGTGAAGATATAAGTAAGATTACTAGCTAAAATAATGAAAGCGCTTTATAATTCGTTCATGATCTATTTTTGGGTAATAAGTCAATAAAAGGAGGCCAACAATTATGGCACAAAATGTACAAAAGAAACAAAGCTCACGGGGAATGTTGATGTTAGTGATACTTTGGCTAGCCTACGTTCTATTCGCAATGAACTGGGTAACAGGGTCAACGTTAACGCCTGAAATTATTAAGGCGTTTTTCAAAGGTCCAGTATCGCCATTAACGATGCAAGTAGTAAATTATTCGATTACATTAGCACGAGTTTTTGCTAATTTCTTGGCTGCATTTATTTTAATTAAATTAGGGCCAAAACATGCGGTTACGACTGCACTGGTTCTATTAATGTTTTCAATTATCGCTGTGTGGATTCCTAACTATTGGGGGTACACAGTTGCACGGATGATTATGACTTTAGGTGGTTCGATGATTATTGTTTATATGAACCCTGTAGTAGCGCGTTATGTCCGAACTGATCGTAAAATTATTGCTAATGCACTTAATACGGTTTCGTATAATTTTGGTGCCTTTGTGGTTGCACTAGCCTTTCTATTTGCGGGTAAATTTTTACGTTTTGATTGGCAAATCACATTAACTGTTTTGGCCTCTGTTAGCATTCTTTATTTACTTATTTGGCAATTAGAAGCAGTTAACTTCAACACAAAGCAAGATGTTGATGTCGGTGCACATGAAGAAGTGCATTATGGTTACCGGGATGCAATTCGTGATCCTTTTGTTTGGCACTATTCTTTAGGTTTTGGCGGTTTTCTTTTCCTTTATGTTTTATCGATTACCAGCCTGCCTTCATTATTTGCAACTTATGCACCTCGGGTTAATGGTTCTTTGATTGAATTGATGGTTACTGGTTTTGGTATCTTAGGCACAGTAGTAGGGACTATGATTGGCCTAACCAATCACGCGCGTAAGCCAATTCTTTTTTGGACTGGTGTGTTAATGATTTTAGGCTCAGCGGCTACGTTAATTTTTGCCGCCAAGGCACCTAGTTTGGCTTATGTGGCAGCTGGTGCAACAGGTTTTATTATGTTTATTATGTATCCGCTATATATGAATCTTCCTCACGAAATGCCTGATATGTCACCAGAAAAATTAACGATCATTTTTGGGATGTTCTGGGCAATTTCTTACTTCGTGTACACAATTCTTAATATTATCTGGAGTGTTATTCTAGGCAATTTAGGTTGGACCGCGGCGGGTGAGTTCTGGATTTTCGGTTCGTTATTGTACCTAGTTTTTGTTCTGCAATTACCAGAAACTAAACCACATGAATTACCGAAGTCAATGATTAAGCCAGTTTAATCGTTGTAAAAGGGGAGTTAGAAAATTAATTTTTCACATATCGATTTAGACTTACTTTTTGCAGATATGCTTGTTAAAAATGTTTGGCGGCATAGAAAAATAGGTACACCATTGAAAACCAACGATAATTTGATGAAAAAGTGGTCCTTTTAGTTTTTGCAGTAACTGGTATTGAAGTTAATTGCTAAAGTTTGTTATGATGAATAAGAAACTACGAGTGGCGGCACCGGTGGCTAGAGCTAACGGTGCTGTTTTTTTCGTTAAATGAAGTTGAAAGTGAGTGGGTATTTTGGTGGCACCAAAAAAGTTGCATCGTGTGGATACGACACACTTGGTTTTTATCCTGAAGGGATTGTTGGTTGGTGTTTTAACGGGAATTGTTGTTAGTTTATTTCGCTTGTTTATCGAAAAATCATTAGCGGCGTGGACCTGGGCGTACTTACAGGCTCAAAAACAACCGTTGTTATTATTGGCCATATTAGCTGGCCTCATGTTAATGGCCGTTTTTATTGCCTGGTTGATTAAGGCACAACCACATATTATGGGATCAGGGATTCCGGAAGTTGAAGGCCAGTTAGCCGGAGAGCTAGAAGTTCATTGGTGGTCAATTCTTTGGCGTAAGTTTATTGGCGGAATTTTGGGTATTGGTTCGGGTCTGTTTTTAGGTCGTGAGGGGCCCTCCATTCAGCTTGGTGCCGCGGTTGGTCAAGGAGTTGCCGAACGTTTTAAGGATGGCGGGATGCAGCGGCGCGTTTTAATTGCAAGTGGTGCTGCTTCTGGATTGGCGGCAGCTTTCAATGCACCGATTGCGGGAACTTTGTTTGTTCTGGAGGAGGTTTACCATAATTTTTCTCCTTTAGTGTGGATGAGTTCATTAGCAGGGGCGATTGGTGCTAATTTTGTTACAACTAACTTTTTTGGATTAGTGCCGGTCTTACATATCACTTACGCCCACAGTTTTCCATTGCGACTGTATTGGCATTTAATTTTACTGGGTTTGATTTTAGGTGGTCTGGGTTATTTTTATCAAATTGTCTTATTAAAATTACCAAGTTGGTACGCGCGTTTTATTCGGTTACCACGTTATTTAAACGGGCTGATACCATTTATTCTGGTTATTCCGATTGGTTATTTTTGGCCCCGGACACTGGGTGGTGGCAACGGTGTTATCCTCACTATCGCCAAAGTTAACCCTAGTATTCGTATTTTAATTGGGTTGCTAATTCTTCGGTTCGTTTTTTCGATGATTTCGTATGGCTCTGGATTACCAGGGGGGATTTTCTTACCCATTCTAACGTTAGGGGCAATTATTGGCGCACTTTACGGAACAATTATGTTCCACCTAGGTTTGTTGCCTAAAGATGATATTTTGAATTTACTAATCTTTTCAATGGCAGGTTATTTTGCCGGCATTGGAAAGGCGCCATTTACGGCCATTCTATTAATTACGGAAATGGTTGGAACCTTGCAGCATTTGATGCCGCTGGCAGTTGTTTCGTTAACGGCGTACGTTGTTGTCGACCTATTAGGGGGTGCACCGATTTACGCCTCACTGTTAGAACGGATGAATTTAGGTAAAAAATTAACCGTTTTAAGCGGGAAAAATGACCGAGTAGAGATTCCTATTTTTACGGACAGTCATTTTGCGGAGCAACAAGTTCGGGATATTAAGTGGCCGGATAATACTTTATTGATGGCAATTCGCCGCGGTGAACGGGAAATAATACCGCGGGGTGATACAAGTATTCATTCCGGAGATACGTTAATCGTATTGACGGATCATAATCAGCGGGCACACATTCGGCGAATGCTAACTATACTTGGCAAAAGTCAACCGATGAAGTAATCAATAATAATGAGGGGAAGAACTTTTTTGGAAAAGCAACTTGTTTTTGGACATAAAAGCCCTGATACCGATGCGATTGTTGCTGCAATTGGACTCAGTTATTTAGAAAATCAGTTAGGCAGGAATACAGAGGCAGTTGCTTTAGGTGATCCAACCGCTGAAACGCGCTTTGTTCTGGATTATTTTGGTGAAACAATGCCGCGAGTAATTACTAAGGCGGCAAGTGAAGTGTCAACGGTAATGTTGGTTGATCATAATGAACGGCAACAAAGTATTGCTGATATTGAGCAACTTAAGATATCCGTAGTAGTTGATCATCATTGTCTTGCTAATTTCACAACTGATCGGCCGCTGTATTATCGTGCTGAGCCAGTAGGGTGTACCAGTACTATTTTATGGGAATTGTTTAACGAATTAAACATTGCTATTCCCGTCAAATTGGCCGGACTATTACTATCTGCCATCATTTCGGATACTTTACTATTAAAATCACCAACAACAACTTTGTTTGATCGACGAGCATTAGCCAATTTGGCCACAATTGCTCAAGTTGATCCGGCCTTTTATGGACCAAAAATGTTACGTGCTGGAACACAAGTGGACACGAAATCGGTTCAGCAACTATTAGGTGCCGACGCCAAAGATTTTATAATGGTGGACCACGCAGTAAAAATCGCGAACGTTAACGTTGTGGCGGAGGCGGACATTTTTAAACGGCAGGCCGTGTTTGAACAGGCAATGCAACGAGAGGCGGATACTGGTTATGATTTAGTTATATTAATGGTGACGAATATTTTGCTTGGTCAAGTTGAATTATTAGTGATTGGAAACCAAATAAAGATAGTTGAAACGGCGTTTAATAAAAAGTTGCGGCAAAATCGAATGCAATTACCAAATGTAGTGTCACGAAAAAAACAGATTGTCCCGGCATTAATGGCGGCCTTTAAGCGTTAGAACAATGGACCAAAAAATACTTAAGGCAGAGCAGCATTTTTTGCTAAGTTGTGCCTGGGTAACACTTTTACTAGTATTTTCCGGGTTTATTTAGTGTCCCGTGGAAATCTGAACACCTTCTTTGTACGCGCTGTTAAGCGCCAAAACCTTGAGCTATTCTCTAGAAAAAGAGTTGACTAAGTAACAGCCAATATGCTAAATTTAATATATGAACAATTGAACATATATAAATATGACTGAGGTGTAAAAACATGCAAACGGGCCAAATGACGTACAGTAAAGCATTTAAAATCGGTGTTTTTTTAAATTTACTTTTTATTATTATTGAGGTTGGCTACGGCGTTACTAGTAATTCGTTGGCGTTAATTGCTGATGCTGGGCATAATCTTAGTGACGTCCTTGGTCTTGCCGTTTCGTGGATTGCTGTTTGGTTAAGTGGTAAAAATTCTAATCAGCGTTACACCTATGGCTATAAAAGTTCATCCATTCTTGCGGCCTTACTAAACGCAATTTTTCTTTTAATTGCAGTTGGTGGGATAGCAACGGAAGCCATTCAACGTTTTAATCAGCCAGCGGCAGTTGCTGGTTGGCCGGTTATTATTGTTGCAGCGATTGGTGTATTAATTAATGGGTTTACTGCGTTGTTATTTATGTCCGGGCGAAAAAAGGATTTAAACATTAAAGGAGCCTTCTTGCACATGGCGGCCGACGCTGGGGTTTCAATTGGCGTTGTTATTGCTGGATTTCTGATGTTATTTACAGGCTGGACGTGGCTTGATCCGTTAATTAGTTTACTGATTGCGTTGCTAATTCTTTTTGGGACTTGGGGCCTATTACGGGATGCACTCAATTTGGCTTTGGCGGCAGTCCCGGCAGTGATCAATCTTGCTGAAGTGAGGCAGGCCATCGAGGCGCATCCTGAAGTGAAGGCAATCCATGATTTACACATTTGGGCAATCGGAACCACTGATACGGCTCTAACTGTCCACATTGTTCGAACTGAATTAGCTAATAATAATGAATTGTTAGAAAACTTAAATCAAGAATTAATGACCAAATTTGCTATTAATCACGTCACGATTCAACCTGAATTAGGCAAGGTCACTCAAGAAACCTCAGACAATTGTATTTAACCAGGGCGTATCCAAAAAATATGCCGGTTCTGCGCTGCAATTAGTCACAAAAGTGCAGATAGCTTTTTATACTGTAAACAATTGTAATTTAGGTCTTTCAGGTTCGCCTAATAACTAGATTTTAGGTACTTGTACAAATAATATGAGTAGGGTCTAGCAACAGTATTTTTAGATGTGCTTGAACCATTTTTTGCAAAATTCACAAAAATAGTTTTGCTGTTCCATATTAGCTGCAAATGAAATTAATTTTTGACATACTGGAAGTGGACAAACAAAATTAAAGTGAGTTGAAATAATGAAGAGAATTACCATGAAAAATATTCGTCAAGCTTTATTAATGTTGGTTGCCCTAGAAATTATCGCAATTAGTATCAATTTATTTTACGCACCGCATCAGGTTGCTGCTGGTGGTGCAACTGGGATCGCTATCCTATTGGAAGCGGCCTTCAATTGGAACGTTTCGCTAGTCGTTTTAGTTATTAATCTAGTGATGCTGGTTCTTTCTTACTTATTCTTGGGCAAAGGGACGACCTTAAGAATTATGGCCGGAAGTTTTTTGCTGCCAGTTTTCTTGGCACTAACGCCGCAGGTTAAAGTGGTTAATGATCGATTGCTAGCCGTAATTGTGGGTGGCGCGATTTTTGCGATTGGCCTGTCGATCCTCTACCGGATTGACGCCTCTAGCGGCGGAACGTCGGTGCCACCACTTATTATAAAAAAATATTTCCAAATTAAACCTTCGATTAGTCTTTTAGTAATTGATGGCATTGTTTGTTTCTTTAATATCTTTGTTTCTGGGACAGAAGCGTTTATTCTGGCTTTGTTTTCATCAGTGATTACTTCGATACTGATGAACTATATTGAGACTGGTTTAGATCGTAAACGAGCAGTTTACATTATGAGCAATGAGGATTTAGCAGAGATTAAAATTCGTTTGTTACAACGGCTGGAAAAGGGACTGACCGTTTTTGCTGTAACGGGTGGTTATACCGGGGTTGAACGGGAAATGTTAATGTTAGTGGTTGAAAATCAAGATTATCAGGACGTCATTAACCAGATTCACGCAGTAGATTCGACGGCCTTTATCTTCACAACGCCAATTACCGAAATTCACGGTGGTCAAATTTAAAAGTAGGAAAAGGTTTAATTTTTGCAAATTTTCCAGCTGTAATAGCGATAAATATAAATAGGAGTAAGTGGGACAAAAGATGGTTTTGTCCCACTTACTCCTATTTTAATTAATCAATTGAATTAGCTTTTGTACTATGGCTGTTTAATTAGCGATTACGAATGGTTTCGACTAACTCACGGCAGCCAATAACGACGAGGCTAACGCCGAAGATTGTAGACCGAAGAGTACACTACGGAAAGGATTAAAGAGTAAGAAGCCACCGACAATGATGATAATTGTGCTGTAAATAATTTCGGGAAAACGACTAACGTTTACAAAATGACGGTGATTAAGCACGCCGACTAAGTGGCTAATTCCATAAATTAGAATGATAATTCCCAATAGGAAAGGCAACATGCTCACCAGGCCCGGTGCAAAGATTAGAACGAACAGTGCGGCCAAGCAAAGGACAATTCCAGAAGTACGCTGGTTTCCGTAACGACCACCTTGTTTAAATTCTTTATGCGCGGCCCATAAGGCAATAACCCCAAGGTAGATTAGATAAAGGGCAATTAGATAAATGACAATTTTAAAGATTGGGTGAGGCCAGATAATTAAAGCAATACCGGCGACAATGGCCAATAGCGTTTGCAGTACGCGATTTTTTTTAAATGAATTTGACATAGATAAGCTCCTCTCAAGTTTTTTACTTACTTCAAAGCCTACCACATTTAGCAGGCAGTACCATACGCCTTGAGACGGAAATTAGGCGGGAAAATAAAAAAACGTTTCGGTTAGCGGCTAGATAATAACTCGTTCTCACCGTACTAACAAGAAACGTTTTTTCATTAAACCTGTAAGTATTTAATAAGTACTTTTAAGTAGCTGCTAACGGAGCAAATCTAAAACGACAATTATTTCGCTGTCTTCAATGCCGCGCATACAGTGGAGCTCACCTTTTTCCATTACGACGACTTTGCCAGGGTAGATCTCTTCGCTGTACCCATCCGTTTTGAATTCAATTCGGCCCTTAACCGGAATAACAACCCCGTGGGCTGGTGCCGGGTGAAGCTTATCATTACCGGTAATTTGTCCCTTTGCGATGATGCGGTGCCCAATTCGTTGTCCGTCGCTATTTAAAAGATGTTCGTGAACATCTGTACCTTGTGTACCTGTCAAAAATTGCATTGTGCCACTTCCCTTATTTCATTGACGTGGAAACCACGTTAAGTCTATTAAAGAAAAGGAAAAGTGAAAAGTCAATTAAAATTTCTTCATGTTACTAAAAATAAAAGCGCTACCGTCGCTACTTAATTTTCCAAAGGCTTAAACTTACGCTAAGAGTTGAGCGAAGTTTGGAAAAATTAGTTCATTTTATGTTAAAATAGCAAACATGATGAATTGTGCGGCTGGTCTTATTTAGTAACAGATTAAGAACTAACTAGCCGTATTTTTTATAACTATGACTCGGAATAAGGTAGTCAAAGCACTACTTTTGATTTAAAAATGGAGGGTATGCACATGTGTGGCATCATCGGCTTTGCAGGCGGCGCTTTAAATCTTGAGGATAAGCAAACAATCCTTGATAAACAGGTAGAAGTTATTAAACATCGAGGCCCTAACGACAAGGGCTCTTTTGTTGATGACGATGTTGCGCTAGGTTTTCGGCGCCTATCAATTATTGATTTAACTAATGGTAAACAACCAATCTATAATGCCGATAATTCGAAATTAATTGTTTTTAACGGTGAAATTTATAACTATCAGGAAGTTCGTGATGAATTAGAAGGTCTAGGCTACGTTTTCAAAACGCACACTGACACTGAAAGCCTTCTTCACGGCTATGAAGCGTGGGGTCCTGATGTGTTAAAGAAGGTCCGGGGAATGTTTACTTTCTTTATTTGGGACACGGTTAAGAAAGAACTATTTGGCGCCCGGGACTTTTTCGGAATTAAACCACTTTATTATACTTATCTAGATGATGGTACTTTTATGTTTTCATCTGAGTTAAAAACATTTATGAAGCACCCTAAGTTTAAGAAGCAATTAAACAAAGAGGCGTTAAAACCGTACTTGATGAATCAGTATAATGACCTAGATGAAACCTTCTTTAAGGGCGTCTTTAAATTTCCTGCGGGCCATTATTTTATTTGGAAAGACGGTAAGGTGGACGTTGAACAATACTGGGATGCGGACTATACGCAAAACAACCTAAGTTTTGAAGATACAGTTAAGGAAATTAATAAGTCGGTTGAGGAATCAGTTAAATACCATAATATTGCTGATGTTCCGGTAGGTAGTTTCTTATCTGAAGGGGTTGATAGTAGCTACGTTACCAGTATCCTTAAACCACAAAAGGTGTTTAGTGTTGGTTTTGACGAGGCTTACAACGAAGCTGGCCGAGCCAAAGAGTTATCCGATAAACTAGGGTTAGAATTCAAGCAAACCACTGTAACGGCCGAGGAAGCCTTTGATAAGTTTCCGCTGATGCAATATCACATGGATGATCCCGATGGCAATCCAAGCTTGATTCCACTGTGGTTTTTATGTGAATTAGCCGCCAAAGATGTTACTGTTGTGCTATCTGGTGAAGGTGCCGACGAAATGTTTGCCGGTTATGTGAACTACGGAATGCACACGCATAATGAGGTTATTAAGGTCTTTGCTTCTGGTCTAAAAAAATTACCCCGCAATACCCGTTACCATTTGGCACAACGAATTAAGAAGGGTAGTAACTTCCGTGGCAAGGTTCATTTGTATACTACTTTGGCAAAACCAAGCGAATATTACGTGGGTCAATCGGTCATTTATAATTTTGAACAACCAACTATTTTTACGGCCAAGCAGGCCAATGGTTTGGTGACTGAAAAATACCGTAATACGCTTGATATTAGAGGAAATTATACCCACGACTTTAAAAAAGTTGCTAATATTGATGAAGTGAAACAAATGCAGTACATTGATCTGCATCACTTTATGTATAACGATATTTTACAAAAGGCTGATAAAATATCGATGGCACACAGTTTGGAATTACGGGTACCATTTTTAGACGTTAAGGTTGCTCAATTAGCCAACAGCATTCCCACTAAGTACCTGCTGAATAACAAGGATACTAAGTATGCATTCCGCAAGGCCTCTGAAATGCATTTACCGAAGAGTTGGGCTGATCGACCCAAGTTGGGCTTCCCGGTTCCAATTAAGCAGTGGTTAGCTGAGGATAAGTATTACCAGAAGGTTCGGGATTTATTCACCCAGGATTTTGTTCAAGAATTTTTTGAGCAAGATAAAATTTTGAATATCTTGGACAAAACACATTCTGGTGAGCTAAATGGCCGACGTGAAGTTTGGGTCATTTATACATTCTTAGTTTGGTACCAGGATTACTTCATTAACTTGGATCAATTTCAATAAAAGGTTACAAAAAAGTCAAACTACGTTGTCGCAAAAGCGATTTGGTAGTTTGACTTTTTTGGCTCTCTGTCAAATCCTGTTGATAGCCAATTTTACAGCGTTAGAAGTTAGGCAACTTCTAATGCTGTTTTTTTATTTGGTTTGGTGCGCATTTGTTGTAGTTTGATCCGTGAAACTAAATGGTGATAGTTACGAAAACCAAAAGCCGTTCGCTGGATCTGTTTGATCATACGATTG
>NZ_RHNQ01000001.1 GCF_003946275.1 Loigolactobacillus backii | reverse complement strand
AGGAACTCCTTTTTCTAATGTTTTTGAAAATTAATTTAAGGAATCATTCATCCTTACACAAACTATTTTACAGTCTCAAAAAGTGAAGACCCTATGCACAATATTGTTAAAGAGAATACTACAAGTATTAATAATAAAAGTACTTCTTGTCGCAAACGCGTTTTCGACGAGCAAAGTGATTATTTCAAACTGGCTAAATCACTCTTTGATTTAATCAAGCGGAATGACCCTAGTACTAAAGAACCCAATTTACAAAAATGGGCAGACGATATGAGAAAGATCGTTGAACTAGATAAGCGGGATATTAACAAGGTTCGCAATCTAATCAAGTGGACTGAAAATGATGAGTTCTGGTCAACTAATATTTTGTCTGCAAGCAAGTTCAGAAAACAATATCAACAGCTGACACTAAAGGCTAGGGCCGAGTACAAGAAGCAACACCCCTCTGAACCAAAAAGAACACAACTAAGTCCGGAAGAGGCAGAACAGCAATTTAAATCTAGATTAGTTGAACGAATAAAGAACGCTAAGTATGCTGGCCGAACGGCACCAGAAATTTATGAGCAGGTTAAGGCCAGTGCTGATAGACCGATTGAGTATGATTATGTGCTTGAGATTTACCAAGGGGTGAGCGTATGAATCAGCCAACTATAAAAATTGATGATATGCCACTAGAACGGAGTATTATTGCAACTCTGATTAACAGCCCAGGGTTGATAAAACTTGGAAAGATTGAAGCAGAATGGTTCGCTCCTAACTACCGCAATATTGTTAAAACACTTATTCAAGAAAATGGTGATTTTTCAGGGTCTGCAGAATTCGTTTCTAAGTTTAATTTTCAACATGGCGGTGAGATTAGCAACGATACTTGGGATGCAATTTTGCAATATGATTTCAGCCAAAATGAACATGTTTCTCAGCTATATGAGGCGGATATCATCCTAATGCGTAACCAACATCAACGAATTGAAGCGGCTAGTGCAGCATTTAATTATGCCTCAGATCCAAATACTAATAACCTTGATCGACTAAAAAAACAACTTGATATGGTCAATAACAAGATTAGCAAACCGCATAAATCAATGTCGCAATTATATGACGAAATGAAAACCAAGTTGTATAGCGATACGCCAGAGGGAATTAAGACTTATAGCAATCTTGATGATGCATTAAATGGCGGTATTAGGGGCAATAATTTATTTGTTATTGGCGCACGGCCTGCTGTTGGTAAATCAGCATTTAGCGCCAACTTGGCAATTCAATCGCTTAGAAGTGATCCTAAATTAAAGCTTGATATTTTTTCGCTTGAAATGGGTGATAGCGAAATATACGACCGTATTGGTGCCATGATTAGCGCGATACCAGCCCGAAAATTCTACAACGCTAACAAACAAATGAACGAGAAAGAAAAACTAAAAGTATTGGCTTCAATGAAATTCTTAAATGATAACCGTTTAACGATTTACAAGAATATTGAAAGTTCCGGGGAAATAACCGGAACGATTAGACAGCGTGCGGCGGACTGCCAATCAGGGCACTATATGGCAATCGTTGATTACTTGCAGCTGGTTCATTCTGATAGCAAGAGCGACACACGTTCAACTGAAGTTGGATCAATTACACGCGAACTCAAGAAGGCCACTCAAGAATTAGACATTCCGATCGTTTTACTGAGCCAATTAAATCGGGCTTCACAGCAAAGACAAAGTAATGATTTAGCGGATCTAAGAGAGTCAGGCAGCATTGAGCAAGACGCCAACAAGGTGGCATTTTTAAGCAATGTTGATGATCAGGCCAATGACGATAATTTTCAAGTTGTCTGTTTAGATATTAAGAAAAACCGTGAGGGTAAGTTGACCAAGCTGTATTTTAATTTTTACAAAGACACACAAAAATTTGCAGAACGATTTTAGAAAGGATTGAGTCATGGTGACGGATGAAGAGTTTAAACAATTTTATCTAGAGAGTATTAAGCAAATTGATACTATCATGACTCAGTTTAATTTTAAATATAGCCTGTTTGTGGTCGAAATATTGGATGCGTGGTTGCAGATGTGCAAGTCACTGCGGAAAAAAGGCAAGCCATTAAGTCATGCTGAACCGATGCTAAGTCAGGCTTATAAGCAGGCAGAATATGAACAAAAGCAGGGTGTTGGGCTGTATGAATCGGATTTATCATTTGCCATTGGCACTGAATCAAATGTTTCCCTAGCAAATATATATAGTCGTTGGGCACCGCTGTTGGATAAATTAAATGAGAAACATAAGCGAGAAAGAGAGGCATCACCACATGAGCAGGACTAATCCTGAAACTGTTATCCAACGCGAAATTAGAGATACTCTGGAGCATCTAGGGTACTTAGTTTTACGGCTACCGGTTGGTCAGATGCGTCTTGCTAGAGGTTATATGTTTAACACTGGGGTTCCAAATGGCACACCAGATTTATTGGCCATTGCTAAAAGCGGGCAAGCCTCGTTTATTGAGGTTAAAACCAAAACAGGACGCTTAAGGGATGATCAAAATAAATGGGCCAAATCGTTTGCTGATTGGGGATTTAACTACGGCGTGGCCAGAAGTGCTGATGATGCGATCAAGATTTGTAAGGGAGAATTTTAGAGTGTACTTAGTTGAAATACAAAACGGATATTTGAGTAAACCAAGGGAACATATTTTCGGAGAAACCAAGTTGCCAATCACAACAAATGAAACTGAAATTATGCGGTTTAACTCAAGCGATAGCGCCAACGTATGGGCAAATATATTTAAACGCCTTGGCGCCAAAGTAGTAACGGATAAAAATGTTACTTTAACTAAAAACTATAGCCATAAATCGGTGGCTCAAGGAGATTACGCAGATGATTAATAGAGCAGTACTAGTTGGTCGGTTAACACGTGATATTGAATTACGTTACACCTCTGGTGGAGCAGCAGTAAGCAGCTTTACACTAGCAGTTAACCGTCAATTTAAAAGTAAAAATGGTGAGCGCGAAAGTGACTTTGTTGAATGTTCGATTTGGCGTAAACCAGCAGAAAATCTAGCCAACTTTACGCACAAGGGGTCACTAATTGGAATTGATGGTCGTATTCAAACACGTAACTACGACGATAAAGACGGCAAGCGTGTTTATGTGACAGAAGTCGTTGTTGATAATTTTTCGCTGCTAGATTCAAAAGGCAGCGGCCAATCTAATAATAAGTCGGAAGGTAATAACAAGCCTGCTAAGCAACAGTCTGCAAAGCCGAGTGATCCGTTTGCAGGCAGTAATCCAATTGATATTTCTGACGATGATTTACCATTCTAAATCTTGGGAGACAGGATAATGACTGAAAACATAAAAATTAATGACACAGTTACGGTTAAAGAATACAAGCATGGTGATTCCGTATTCCGTAACTTTCAGGGTAGAATTTTAAAATATTATGAGAATAGTGCGTTGATTGATCCGGTGTTGCCAGATCAAAAGGATAGCAAAACATTGCTAGGCGGAAATGGGTATATCGTTGTTAATTTGAAAAGCCTAATGGCATCTGGAATGAGTATTAAAGGTATTCACAGGCTACCAAAGTTTGAAAAAAAGCATACAGCCATGCAGAGCCTGATCCTTAAATATCATCATGAAGGATTAACACTGAAAGAGATTTCGGCCACGGCCAAGGCATCTGAGTCTTATATCAAAGAGGTTTTATATTCTAACAATTTAAAGCCCAATTCGCGTGAAGAACTAACTACGTATGAAAAATACATCAAGCCTAATCTAGCGCAAATAAGGCGGTGGAAGCACGATAACGTGTTGATAAAAGACATTGCCAGTCGCTTAGGACTAACGTCCAGAGAGTTTAGCAATCTAGCTTACAGCCACGAAATATTTAACGTACACGACAAACGATAATATGAGGCAACTATGAAAGAAATAAAAACAAAATCAGATTGGGAACACTTACTTATTGTTCATGGTGCTGAGTATTTTCCTGATTTATTTACAAAACCAATCGCACCAGCAAGAAAGCGTTGGCGCCGGTTAAAACGATTGTTAGCAGTTAAAATAGAGGTGAAAGTATGAAAGTAAGGCTCTTAAAGTTCTTGTTTGAAATATTTATTGGATTAGTGATTTTCAGTCTATGCACATTAATATTCTACACAAGCATAAGCATTCCATTTTTAATCCGGGACCATCATTATTGGCAAATAGCTGGATTATTTTTAATAGGGGGATTTATTTCGGAAGAATTAATAAAGGAAGTCAAGGCAATAAAGTGAGTTTATAAATCACGCGATAAAACCCAAATTTAGAGGTGAAATAAATGGATAAATTATGCTCATATTGCCAAGGCAACCGATTTTGGGGACCAGATACAGACGCTGATCCAGCAATAACAGTTGAGGTTAAGCAGCAGACAATCAATGACCTTACATCTAAGTTAGAAGCCACGAAACAGACAAACAATGACTTATCACAGGCAATCGAAGACGCACAGAGTATCAAGGATTACTCCAATCAAGCTGTAAAGTCAGTCAATGCGAAAAGAGAGGTACTCAAATGATGACCAAATTTACAGCAGATGTCGTTCACAAACTGTTGGGCGTTCGCGAAGCACAGCAGGCACCATCCGCATTGATGGGCATTATCATGGACCAGCAAAAGCGTAACAAGCTTTTTAAGCAATTTCTAGATGTTAGCACAGACGTATCGCATGACTGGTTCTCAGAATATTTCATGAGCGTTCAAGCTGACCGAAAAGACAAGAAACAAGATTTCACTCCGGAGAGTATTAGCAAGCTCGGGAACATGCTGGTAGGCTCGAATGACAGTAGCGAGTATTACGAGGTTGCGGCTGGGACCGGATCAATGATGATTCAACGATGGCAACAAGACCGTTTGAAGCACACGCCGTGGGACTATCGGCCAAGCATGTATTTTTATCATTTGGAAGAGCTTGGCGATAGCACGTTGCCGTTTTTGATATTAAATTGTGCCATTCGTGGCATGAACGCAACGATTGTTCATGGTGACAGTCTGACGCGAGCTGCTAGACAAGTATATTTCATTCAAAACGATGAAGACGACTACTTGCATTTCAGCACAGTAAATGTGATGCCACACAGCAAAAACGTTGAACAAGAATTTGATATTCGACAATGGCTAGAACCTGAACAAAATCATATTGAATCAACAGAGATACCCGCAATATACAACGAAGTCATTCAGGAATTAACAGCGGTAAAGGAGGAAGAAAAATGAGCGAAGAAAAACTGTACGCGGTAAAGAATGATGAAGGGAAATACTGGGACTTTGGTAATTCCGGTTTCTGGAGACGAGAATTCCCAGATTGCCTTACAACGACTAGTAGAAAACAGGCTGGACTAGTGGCTTTTGAGAATGGTGGTCACGTTGTCACCTTGATTGAGGAGCCTGAAAAGGTAGTCCTGACCAAGGAACAAGCCGAAATCGTTGAAGATGCGCATGTCAAAGGGTTCCCAGCCACCTTTATTTATGATGCCGCCTTGCCAGATGATCTGCCGGTTATTCCGAAAGAGGTGGAGGAGATATTGCAATCGGCATACGGGCAAACTAATTTGCTGGGCGTCTTAGACACGGCCAAAAACGGATATAAGTTTAGCGAGACCTTAGCATGGATAATTGAATATCAGAGAACTTTTGCCCGTGCATGGGTGCTAGGTGTCTGGCGTGTTGAAGAAACTGGGGAGATAGTGAAATTGGAGGAAGAAAAATGAGCGAAGAAAAACTGTACATGGTAAAGAACGACGAAGGCAAATACTGGGACTTTTCGGCTAATTCCGGTTTCTGGTCATCAGAAATTGCATATCCCACTACAACGATTAGAAAGAAACAGGCTGAACGAGTGGCTGAACTAGTGGCTGGTGAGCGTGGCGGCCACGTTGTCACGCTCGTTGAGGAACCTAAAAAGGTAGTCCTAACCAAAGAGCAAGCCGAAATCGTTGAAGGTGCACATGACGATAATAACTTCCCAGCATCGTACATTTCTGATCATACTGGTAGTTCCTACAAGGAGAAGCTACTGATGAATGCTTACGTCAACGGTTGGACGGTCGAGAAACCTAAGCGGTACGTGCTGCCAATGCCCGGCACTGACTACCACAACTATCAGATGCACGGAAGCGCTCAATATTACGCAGTCAAAGAAACTGGAAACTGGCGGCCTGACGCAATTGCTTTAGGCGCTGACGATGCCGTCAAACACGGATACACCGTCACCCAGTCGGACATCGACGCCGCACCAGCATGGGTAAAGGCAATTAAGCCCTTGGAGGTGACTGACGATGAGGTATGAATGTCGCAATATGTTTGGTGGTGAAGTAATTGCCACATTTAGGACATACGAAAAAGCAGAAGAGTTTATCGACGCATCAGCGGACTACCCAGATTGGTGGACTGTTCCTGCAATGACTATTGTGGAGGTGACTGACGATGAGAAATAAAATAATCAGGCTAGAAAGCCTGTCCTTGATGGATCACGATGAGAATCCTAATGACGGCAGCATATTCCAGACAACAAGGGTGATTGAAGTCGGGCACCCGTACGATGAACCACATTTCAAAATGGTTTGGGATGGGCAACATAACAACCCAGTTGAGCGTCATTCAGACCGTGATGTTGTTAGCATCGACTTCATCAGAGAACCATCTGTCAGTGATGGGAACTGCTATATGGTGAGGCTAAAGGACGGCAACAAATTGCGCCTACCTATGAATGCGTTTATTCCTGAAGCTAAAAAGGCGACTGACAATAACAATTAAGTATGAGTGCCAAGATATGTTTTCACACGAGGCCATCGCAACGTTCGACACTTACGATAAAGCCGACAACTTTTTGGACGCAGCGTATGACATGCCCGACTGGTGGACAATACCAGCAATGACTATTGTTGAGGTGATCTGGTAGATGATTGGCAATAAAAAAAGCCACCATTACTGGCAGCCATCCCTTTAGTCCAACAACTAATTATATCATAAGGGGCGGTTGCAGTGATACTGGATAATTTGGACGAAGATGAAACGTGTGACAAGGCTAAGCGACTGCTAAAAAATTATCGCCGATTGCGACGTATAGCAGGTCGCAAACTGACGGTGCTGCAATCGCCTGCTATGACAGGAATGCCGCACAGCCAATCAATCGATAATAATAATGAACATCGAATTCAAGAACGATTAATAGCCGAAGAAGAAGTTCCAGAAATATTAAGAGCGGTGGCATCATTAGATGAGGTAAGTCAAATTATCATTAATGAACAATATATCCGGGATAATATAAGCAACGTTGAAATGGCCTATGAGTTGCACATGGCAAAGTCAACGTTTGATAGAACAAAGAAAGACGCTATCATAATGTTTGCAGAATCATTTAATTATGAGGAACTAATGGTATTTAATTGAGGCTTTTGTGAGACTTTCTTGAACCTTTTGTGAGGCAAACGTGAGGCAATGTCCGGCCGTTTTATTCGTTATACAGCGTTATTCTATTAGTGTTGAGTGATGGAGAGGATATGGATTAAGTTGCTATATAAAGCCATGAACCACATCATCACTCATTATGTGGCCTGTCACGATACAGGATGGCTATTGGTAGGTTCGACTCCTACTAATAGCATTGGCCTTTGGGTCAACAGATTCCTCCTTTAATAGTAATGTTCTTACCCTAATTGGCGTCCAGAGATGGGCGCTTATTTATATGGAGATGTTAACGTGGCGAGAGTTAGACGATGTAGGCTGCCAGGCTGTCACGCCATGGTTGAACTGCCAGACCATTACTGCAAGCAGCACCATGAGCATGAGGCCGAGTACTTAGCAAGCAGACAGCGATGGGCTAGATCACATGCTAAGCAGTACTCTCACAAGTACAACACAGTCACACGCAATCGTAGCGATGATAAGCAACAGCAGTACAACTTCTATCGGACGCGACAGTGGTCACACCTTAGACGGCAAGTGTTAGACCGAGACCACTACTTATGTCAGTACTGTAAGCAGCAAGGCAGACTGACACCTGCCAAGACGGTTGATCACATCGTTCCCATTGAGTTCGATGACAAACTAAAAGCAAGTGTTGATAACTTAGCTGTCATCTGTGGTAAGTGTCACCGACTCAAGACTGATTGGGAACAACTAACTTATGGCACAGGTCAAGGTAACGAGTTGAAAAGTGTAACACCAATCAATGATGTATCGTCAATCGTTGTGTTAATGAACAATTGATTTATTGGCACCTATCGTGCGATTTAAGCGGCTTTAAATTTATGAGTGTAATTAGCCAAGTCGAAGATTAAAATTCAATAGCCCCCCTTAAAATTGATTTCAGCAGAGCGCACACATTACCCGCGTCTTATGGCGGATGCCATTTTTAAACAATTTTAGCCAATGGGGGTCAATCAGGAAGAAGGAGATGACAATACTTTGAAAAAGCGTGATAAAGATGTCAATCATGGTAAATTGTCGATGACTCCTCCTGACTATTTGGGACGCCAAGCGAAAGTAACCTGGCGTAAGATTGTCCCTTTTTTAGAGCAACAAAGTAATGTTAAGCGACCAGACAGCGGATTGGTTGAAATGTATGCAACTCAATATGAAATTTACCGAAATTCTTATAAGCACATACAAGAAAACGGTGAAGTGCAACCAATTTATAAAACCGTGCAAAATGCGGCTGGTGAAAAGATTGGAACTGATTTTATTGGTTATAAGCGTAATCCAATGACTTCGATTTATGATTCTGCGATTAAAAGTCTAGCTAAGATCGGATCTGAGTTGGGATTATCGCCAAAAAGCAGAGCCGAACTAATGGCAATTATTCCAGAAAAGAAACCTGATAAAACTGCCGAGGCACAAATGAAGGAGTTCTTTAGTAATGAAAATTGATTTAACTCAAACACATGATGTGCTGGGCGCTTATCAGGCAATTGACTTTTCTAACATTCGTAAGGAATTTAAAGACGCCGCAACCAAATATGCTTTTGATGTTTTAGACGAAAAAATTATAACTGGTTACTTTATTAAGTTAGCAGCTTTCAGACACTTGCGCGATTTACAACGACAAGGTAGTCCTGATTTTTTTTATTCTTATAGTGTGGATGATGCCAATAGAATTTTAAAATTTGCTAGTATTTGTCCAGATGTTGATACCGGCAAGCCTAGTAAATTGATGCCATGGGAAAATTTTGTTTTAGCTCAATTGTTTGGCTGGCGTAATAATCTTGGTGGCAAACGGTTTGCACGAGCAATCGTTTCAGTTGCTCGTGCACAAGGCAAAACCTATTTAATGGCAATTGTCACTGTTTATAGTTATTTAATCGAATCAATTGGCTTATCTAACCAAGACTATTTAGTAGCTTCAATTAATTTTAAGCAAACTAGTAAATTGCTTGGCTATGTTAAATCCATGCTACGTAAGATTTTAGATATCAAACCTTTTAAATCTTATGCAGAAGAAAATGGCTTAAATCCTAGGTTACTAAGTTCTCAAAGTGATCAGATTATTATGACTAAATCCAATAATGTTTTACGGGCAATTAGTCATGAATCCGGGCAATATGATTCGTTTCATTTTAAGACCGCCGTCTTTGATGAAATTGGTGAACTTAAAACACGTCAAAAAATATCTAAGATTATTTCCGGGCAAGTCGATGTTGATAATCATCAATTTATTCAGATATCGACCGCTTATCCAGACCCGTCGGTGCCGTTTCATGACGACGAAAAAATGATGCAGCAAAACATGGAACAGGATTTTGATCGTAAGGCTGATGATTATTTATGTTTGATCTGGTGTCAAGATTCGCTTGACGAAACCTATAAACCGGAAACTTGGATAAAATCTAATCCGCTGCTAGGACTGAAAAATAAGTCTAGTCAATTGCTTTCAGGCTTAACTGGCAAACGAGATAGTGACAGTATGACCGGCGAGATTGCTGACTTTCAGAACAAAAACCTAAATCTCTGGCTGCAAGAAGCCACTAACTCATACTTAAAACTTGCTGATATTGAGCGAGCTATTGTGCCAGACTTTGAAATTGAAAACAGACAAGTCTATATCGGTTATGATTATTCCATGTTTTCCGACAATACTGCGATCGGCTTTGCTTTTCCGTATAGCGATCCGATCACAGGTAAGCGAATGTGGCATTTACGGCAGCACTCATTTATTCCGTGGCAAAAGGCAGGTTCAATTGACGCTAAGGAAAAACAAGATGGCATTAATTATCGGGAGCTAGCGGCTAAAGGATTTTGCACGATTACTAGTCATCCGCAAGGCTTAATCAATGATGATCAAGTTTATCAGTGGCTGTTAAATTTTGTTGAGGATCACAACTTGGACGTTTTATTTTTTGGCTATG
The DNA here is from genome assembly GCF_003946275.1 of Loigolactobacillus backii. Classification (GTDB taxonomy): domain Bacteria; phylum Bacillota; class Bacilli; order Lactobacillales; family Lactobacillaceae; genus Loigolactobacillus; species Loigolactobacillus backii. The sequence continues at coordinate 115,019 of NZ_RHNQ01000001.1, read as the reverse complement.
ATTCGTGGGGCGCGACTAATGTGACCAAACAGCTTGAATTAAATGTCCAGTGGCCAATTGAAGATATTCGGCAGCGCACCAGTGAGCTGAAAGACCCGACAAAATTCTTACAATCGGCTTTTGTCGAAAGCTCAATCAGCCGGCTAGACGATCGAATTATGGAAAAGGCCTTAATCAATGCACAAATTTATGAAGACAAGATCGGAATTCAAGTTGATAAAGCAGCGGCTACTTTAAAAATTGATGTGGTGGACGCCTTGATTGATGCGCTTTACCAAGGGATGTACCATTTTGAAGATTTTTCCGATGTCAATAATCCGGCCAAGCAAGTTGAACGAATGAGCGATAAGGAAGTACTGGATTGGTTCAACAATCCTGATTCAGGTTTGCTTAATGAAAGCGGTGATGACTCTGATTGGTAAGAAAAAATTAAATCGTTTGGGGCAAGGGATTATCAAGTATATTGATGGTCTTTTTTATTTTGCCGCAATTGTTTTACTAGATGTCACTGTATACTTTGCAAGCTGGTTCTGGGGCGGAATTGTTACTGCTATTTCGCTGGTTGTTCTAGGTGTATTAACTGAAATTATTTATTTCAACAAGGGAGGTGGTAGTTAATGCCGCTATTTAATCCACATAATTTTAAGAACTCTTTATCGGTTGGTGGTCAGGATATTGCTTTTAGCGATCCTGAAATTGCCAACTATTTAAATCCAAGTGGTGAAAATTATTACGTTTCGGCAACTAAGGCACTGCATAATTCTGATTTATATAGTGTGATTTCAACAATTAGTGGTGACTTAGCGAGCTCGAAATTAGTGGCCGATAAGCCGCAGATTCAGTCATTTCTTGATAATCCAAGTGCAACAACCAATGGTCACGCTTTTTGGCAGGCAATGTTTAGCCAGTTATTAATAGCCGGCGAATCATTTGCTTATATTTGGCGTAACAGCAATGGGATGATTGCTCGCTTAGAGTATTTGCGTCCATCGCAAGTTAGTACTTTTTTACAAGAAGACGGCAACGGCCTTGTTTATACGATTACCTTTGATGAGCTAGATGAAGGCGTGTTGGAATATGAGCCGCAGTCGAATGTCTTACATTTTAGATTGATGAGCAATTCCGGAGGCATGGTTGGCATTAGTCCATTAAATGCTTTACACAGTGAATTGGAAATCAAGAAACAGTCTAACCATTTAACTTTATCTGCTTTAGCAAAGTCAATTTTGGCGCCCGGTGTTTTGAAAGAAACAAAAGGCGGATTACTTGATGCCAAAAAGAAGGCCGCTAGATCACGGCAATTTATGCAACAGGTTAATCACTCAAAAGGTGGTCCAATAGTCATTGACGATTTGGAAGAATGGACACCACTAGAAATTAAGAATGACATTGCTGGTTTATTATCACAGACTGATTGGACATCTAAGCAGATTGCCAAAGTTTATGGTATTCCTGATTCTTATTTAAACGGTCAAGGTGACCAGCAGTCATCTTTACCGATGATTCAAGGAATGTATTCGAATGCTTTGAATCGCTATGCGCAGGCCATCTTAGCGGAATTAAATGATAAATTCATGACTCATATCAGTATTAATTTACGACCTGCCATTGACGCTAACGGTGATACTTACGCGGATAAAGTTAGCGATCTTAAAAAGGCTAATGTTATCGACGCTAATCAGGCGCTTTGGTTGCTTAAAGACACTGGTTACTTTAGTGAAGAAATACCCGACCCTAAGCCGGTTCCGGTTCCGACTGTTATTCAAATAGCGAAGGGAGGTGAGAAAGATGAATCAGAAGATAGTGATCCCGATCAAAAGTAACATCATTGATAATGACACGGCATCATTCTATGATTTTTTCGGTATGGATAATTACGTAAGCCCGGAGAAAGTTGCTAACCAATTAGCGACCGCTGAAGCAAGTGACACTGTAGAATTACAGATTGCTTCCAACGGCGGTGACGTTTTTGCCGCATCGGAAATTTACACGTTATTAAAATCTTGTCAGGCTAAAGTCACGGCCACAATTCAGGGCCTGGCCGCTAGTGCTGCTTCTGTAATTGCGGTTGCTGCTGATACCGTTCAAATCTCACCCACTGCGCAAATTATGATTCACAAAGCCTGGTCAGGGATGGATGGCGGAAATAGCGATGCTTTAGCTCACGAATCGCAGGTGCTTGATGGCATTGATCAATCAATTGCCAATGCTTATGAGGCTAAAACTGGTTTGGATAATGGCGAGTTACTTAATTTAATGTCTAACGAAACTTGGTTAGGTGCTAAAGATGCCGTTAAATTAGGTTTTGCCGATTCAATCATGACTTTTAAAAATGATGATAATGAACCAGCTGAGGATAAACAGCCATTGCAAGCATTTGCCAGTGTGGGATCTGTAGTCCCAAAAACAGCTGTAGCCAAATGGCAAGGATTAATGGCCAAAGCCAAAGTAAATGATGCAGCTACTCCAGTTAATAAAAATGAAATTGTAAATGATATTAGTCAGCAAAACGATGATTTAAAAAATCGTAAGCTGGCTATTTTATTTGGAAAAGAGGAGAAAGATTAATGTTAAAACAAACAAATGATGTAAATACAATTAATGATGCTTGGATCGCCAAAGGGCAGTCAGTATCTGATTTAAATGCTAAATTAAATGCTGCCGTTTTAGACGATAATTTCAAAGAGGACGACTATAAGGATTTAAAAACAAAGCGTGATAATGCGGCTGCTCAGCGTGATGCCTTAAAGGATCAATTAGAAAATGCTCGGGCAGCACAAGTGGCTTCCATGGTTGACAACGATAAAGAAAAATTATCAAAAGATGAATTAAGCACCAAGGATAGATTTGTTAGTGATTTTAAAGCCATGGTTAATGGTGATCCTAAAATTATGAATTTAGTCACATCATCGACTGATGCTGATGGCAACCAAATTGGTCTTACAATTCCACAGGATATTCAAACCGCTATTAATACTTTAGTGCGTCAATATGACGCTTTGGAACAATACGTTAATCGTGAAGCAACGACAATGCCAACTGGTTCACGTGTTTGGGAAAAATGGACTAATGTTACGCCACTTGCCGATTTAGATGACGAAACTGCCACCATTGGTGATAATGATGATCCTAAATTAACTACGATTAAGTACTTAATTCACCGTTACGCTGGCATTACGACAATTACTAACACATTGCTTAAAGATACGGCTGATAATATTTTAACTTGGTTATCCCAATGGATCGCTAAAAAAGTTGTTGTTACCCGTAATTTGGCAATCTTAAAAGTCTTTAATACGGCTAAAAAAGTTCCATTAGCTAAGTTTGACGATATTAAAGATTTGGAATTGACAACGCTTGATCCAGCCTTACTGACAACTTCCGAATTTATCACTAACCAAAGTGGTTTAGGCTCTTTAGCGAAAGTTAAGAACGCTATGGGCGGTTATATGCTCCAACGGGATGTAACTTTGCCAGATCAGTGGACTATTGGCGGAAAGGTTATTCATGTAGTTTCGGATCGCTGGTTACCAGATGTTAATACTGGTACTGCTGATGCGCCCGCTAACGTACACCCACTTTATTTTGGAGATGGCAAACAATTTGCGACGTTATTCGATCGCGAACAAATGTCATTACTAACAACCAATATTGGTGGTGGCGCATTTGAAAATGACAGCACTAAGATCCGTGTCATTGATCGTTTTGACGTTGAAGTGACTGATAGTGAAGCAATGGTCATGGGCACATTTACAACAATTGCAGACCAACCGGGGAATTTACAAGCAGCGTCAAAATAACAGCACCATCTGAGACAGACGATGGTTTTGATCCAACTGGTGACGTGAAGCCGACTGATACAAATACAGTAGCTGAAATCACTGCTTGGCTAGATGCTCATAGTATTGATCACACTGGTAAGACTGCTAAAGCAGATTTATTGGCATTGGCTACAGCAAATAATGCTACTAGTTCCGCCGCAAGTGCTGCAACTAGTTCAGCGGCTGATTCAAGTGCTGCCAGTTCTTCTGCTAAATAGGGTGGTGATTAAATGGCAACAGACGAAACAGCTTCGGCTGCTAATTTAGAAACGTTGAAATTATCATTACGAATTGATGGAGAAACCGACGATGGTCTATTAAAGGGCTACTTGGCTGCTGCAAAGAGCTTTGTTGAATCTGGGATTGGCAGTGGAGCAGACGTAAGCGATTTTTACAGTCAGACTAATGTTGCCGATTTATTTAATACGGCAGTCTTGGCGTTGGCATCAACTTACTACACTTATCGAACGTCATTATCAGCAATTGCTGCCATTCCCGTTGATTTAACGGTTAACTCTATCATTGGTCAGCTGAGAGGATTGTACGCGGAACAAAGTGAGGTGACGGACGATGGCGAAAGCAATTAATCCATCGCGAATGTATTTGCGATTAGAATTTGGCAGTGAAACAGATACTGAAAAAACTAATCCTAATACTGGTGAATCAATTAAGGGTTTTGTCCCTCAGTTTACAAGATGGGCCGGACAATGGTCATTGTCATTAGAGCAGTCGCTTAGTTTAGCTGGGTTGGAAGCTAAAGACGTGGCTGTATTTTTTATCCGTCACAATGAACTGGTTGAAGATGGAATGCTTTTACGAAAAGACGGTAAGCAGATTTATCAAGTTGACAATATCAATTTTGATGATGGCCTACCGCCAGACGGTTTCGATTTAATCACGTGTCATAAATGGGGTGTTAATCATGGCTAATGGTGTTGGCAACGAAGAATCATTTGATATGGTTTTGGATAATCTGGCCAGGGGTATTGGTGTTGCTGAAAAATTAGCGGCCAATAACGCAGGCGCAGAAGTATTTATCCAAACTATGAAGCCTAAAATACCGGAAAGTAGCCATTTAAGAAAAGGCGAAAAAAGGCATTTGCGTGATTCGTTAGTTAAAGATGAAAAGCCTAATGGTGCAGTCGTTGTTGGCTTTACTGCTGACGAAAACAAAGGCTATATTGGCCGTTTTCAAAATGACGGCTGGACGCCTAAGGATAAAACTGGCAAGACATACGCTCCAGTAGCCGGATCACATTTTTGGGAAGCAACTCAGCGTGAAGCCAAAGGTAAAGTCCAAGTGGCTGTTGCTGAGGTTGTTAAGCGAGAAATGGACAGAAAGGTGCGTGGCGGATAATGACACCGGCATCTTATGTTAGAAATATTTTGGCTGACGAAATCGAACAGTTACCGAATTTAAGCGCGGAGCATATCCACGCTTTTTTTATTGGAAATGATTTAACGAATACTGACCCGATTTTAGTAATTACGGAGTTGCCTAATTATAGCCAAGATTACGGCAATAGCAGACCAGTCAGCGTTAAAAAACAAGTTCAAATCGAATTTTATTATCCAAAAGACTATCAGGAAGATATGAGTGCGATCGAGCAAGCGGTGAAAGACCTGCTGCTAACAAATGGTCTGTATTGCAACAGCGATGCCGGTCACGTCCTTACACCTGATACACAAAATATTGAAAATACACTGAAGTTTATTTATTCCAAGGAGGAAATTTAAATGGCAAATATTGGTTTAAAAATGCTATACACCGGTGTTAAAGACGCCGACGGATCAACTATTATTGACGCTGAAAAAGGCTTAAATGCTACTGGCGTCTATTTAATTGATACAAATAAAAAAAACGGAAACTTGGGTACTAAAACCGCTAATATCACTGGTTTGGCTGGTACGCCAACAAAGATTTCCGGTAATAATGAAGTCGTTGATGTTTCCAATCCGCCTTCTGCGCCCTCTGTTGCGATTGATTCAAATCTGATTAATTACGCGGTTAAGCAAAAGATCTTAGGCCGAATTTCTGATGGCAAAGGCGGTTATTCAGATAGTGATCAGACGGTTGAATGTGGCCTGATTATTGAATCACAATCACCAATTACGTATGGGTCAATTTACTATGCCTTTGGTCGTGGCATTTACAACGAGTCCGGCCAAAATATCGGAACCAATACTGATACTGCAGAAACTCGTGATGATGATAATTTAACGTTCACGTCTATTAATTACGCGCCATTTAATGGCAAGCCTTACAAAGTTTTCTATGGAGACGATCCTTTGTTTGACAAACAAGCAATGTTCGAAGAAGTCTTCCCTGGGCAGACTTATATTACTGAAAATGCAGGCACAACTGACCCAAAAGCGTAGCGCCATCTAGTCAAGGTGGCGCAAGTTCTGCTGTGGCATCATCTACCGCTCCAGTAACAGCAAGTTCTGCTAGCTCGGCCGCAAGTGGTCAAGCTTAATTAGGTATTTTGGTCGCCAAATAAATTCACAATACTTAACGGGGCGGCTAAACGAAAGGATGATTTTTAAATGGCAAAGTACGTTGAATTTGATGGTAGTGTTATTGGCATTGAAAATAAGAATTTTAAAATTATTGATTCATCAAAAAATGTAAAAAAGGCGGCTCAGCATTATCAGAGTTTAATTAAGCGTTTTGACACCGAGGATGAAGACAGTATTAAGCAATTGGTTGGCAACTCGCCAATGTTAACCGAGGAAATTGCTAACACAATTGCTGATATCGCTGATTTGTCTGCAAAAGAAAAGGCCGGCTTACAGGACCAATCTTTTAGCGATCAATACAACATTTTTAATGATTTTTTGATCAAGTTTTTGGGAATTCAAATGCCATCTTTAGATGACGACAGTGACGAAGATGAAGACGATTCTGAGGTAGAAACAGACCCAAAATCGCCAGACGAAAATTAGCTTGGCAATTGGGAAATTTTATTCAGGATATTGACTATATGGCGCAGCAATTTTTGGAACAAGGAATTCTACCACAACAATTTTATGACAGCAGCTATAGCGACATGCAGGACGCCTTAAGCGCAAAGTCACGTAAAGATCGCATTCAGGACCCATTTGAGCTTGCTAGACGAATCGGGGCTATTTAAGGGAGGTAAATCACAGTGGAAAAAATACAGGGTTACCAATTTGCCGTTAATATGGACGACGGTGGCATGACTCGATCGTTAAGAACACTTCGTGACGAAGCCAAGCTTTTAAAGTCTGCGATGCAGTCCAACTTCACTGAAATTAAATCCGGTGAAGGTGTCATGGCGGCTTACGGTCAAAAGGTTACGGATGCTAGTAGAGCAATTGATGCTCAGCAATTAGTTATTCAAAAGTTGAAAGAAAAGCAAGAAGGGCTTGATCAATCAACTGAAAAGGGTCGGCAATCATATATTAAATATGAGAACCAGATCGAATCAGCCAAACGGTCTATCTCTAACTTACAAGGCCAACAAGAACGAGCAACTAGGTCAGAAGATTTACAGCGTTCTGGCGTGCTTAGGCTTAAAGATGCCATTGAGCAACAGACGCGAATAACCAAAAGTGACGTTACTGCTTTAGAAGCTCAAGGACGAACTTTTGAAGCCCAAAAGACTAAATTATCCGGCCTAGTTAATGTTCATGAGCGTATGAAGACACAGCTTGAAGCCGAAAAGCGGCAAATGACAGAACTATCTAGTAAATACGGTTCTGCCTCAAGTGATGCGCAAAAACAAGGCGTTCGAATTTCCGAATTAACTTCGAAATATAAAGTTAATGAAGCCGAAATTAAAAAGGTTAACAGTTCAGTTGGCAGCATGTCTACCGCTGGAGCTCGGGCCCGCGATAACGTTTCGCTGGCCAGTACTAAGATTAAATCTGGTCTTAGCAGTATTAAAGGCGCGGCAGTGGTTGCATCTGGTGGTATTGCCCTAATTGGTGCCGCCGCTATCTCTGGTGCAAAAAAAGCATCTACTTTACAAAATAGTTATAAGCAAACCACCAATTTATTAACTACCGGCGGCGAAAAATCAGCAGAGGCAATTAAAAATGTTTCTGCTATGCAGGCTGACGGTGAACAATATTCGATTAAATATGGCAAGTCGCAAAAAGACATTGCGGATCAATACCAGGAACTAGTAAAACGTGGCTATTCATCAAAAGAGGCTCTGGGCGCTATGCGTTCAGAGCTTCAAGCGTCTGTAGCTAGTGGTGATAAATTTAGCGATGTTGTTTCCGTGTCTGGCCAAGTTATCGATGCATTTGGCATGAGGACTAATAACACCGCTAAAATGACAAAGAACACTAGTAAAGCCGTTAATGAGTTAGCCTATTCGGCCGATATGACGGCAACCAATTTTTCGTCATTAGGCAAAGGTATGGAATACGTTGGTGATTCGGCGCATTCGGCTGGTTTTAAACTATCGGAAACTTCCGCTGCCATGGGTATTTTGTCTAACCATGGTCTAGAAGCCGATAAGGCTGGGACTGGATTACGTAAAGTTATAAACAGTTTAACTATTGATGTTAAAAATATTAATAGCAAAGATAGTGTCCTTGGCAAATTAGGTATTAAAAAGAATGATATTGAAGACGCCAACGGTAACCTTAAAAGCTTATCTAGTATTATGGAAGTAGTCAATGACAAGACCAAGAACATGGGAACTGGCAGCAAGAACGCCGTGTTCAACAGTTTGTTCGGGACTACCGGGCAACAGGCCGCTATTATTTTAGCTCAAAATAACGGTGAGCTAGATACACTGGCAAATAAGGTGCAAAAGGCTGGCGACAAAGGCACTTATGTGCAAAAACTAGCTGATAAAAACAGCGATACTGCGCAAATGTCTGAAAAACGATTCAAACAAGCGTGGTCGGATTTAACTATTATGTTTGGCAGTAAGTTGCTGCCTTATATGACAGACGCGGCAAACAGATTATCAAAACTATTTTCCGAAAAGAACTTTAGAAATGATGTGGAAAAAGCTGCCACCGAAACTGGCAAAGTTGCCGGCGGAATTGAAAAAGTCGGTGTATTTGCGGTTGAGCATTATAAGGCCGTAGAAAATATCGGTAAAGCAATGGCTGCAATTTGGGCCGTTAACAAAGTTGCAAAATTTGTAAGAAGCCTAGAATCATTAGGCGTAATTCAGTCTGCTGAAAGTAAAAAAATTGCGGCAGAAACTAAGCTAGTTGAAACTCAGACGGCCGCCTATGAAGCCAACGCTAAGGCCAAAGAGGGAGCCGATTCTATTGGCACGACTGGCAGTGGCGAAGTTAGTAAAACTACTACTAGCGCCACACCTAGTATTACCACAACGGCCTCAAAGGTAGAAAATTCAACCGGTGAGGCATCTGCATTAACTGGTGATGCTGAAAAAGCAGTCGCTAAAAGTGGCAGTAAATGGAATTTATTAGGTACAGGATTAGGTTCAAGACTAATAAATGGTGCTGGTTTAGCGATTACTGCTTGGGACGCAGGATCATCAATTGCTAAGGCTGTTGGATCAGGTAAGGCCCAAGATAAATATAAGGCAACCGGTAAAACAGCAGGTACTGTCATTGGTGGTGCTATTGGTGCTGTCGGTGGCCCGACTGGTGTCATGATCGGTGCAGGAATTGGTGAGCAATTAGGCGGAACTAAAACCGCCCAGTCAATTGCCAAAAAGTTTTCTAAATCATTATCTGATGCCATGGGCAAGACTAAAATTAAAGCACCAAAAATCAGTATGAAGTCGGCCTATGGCAAGCTTAATTCAGAAGCCAAGAAGTACTATTCTGATAAGCAAAAGCAGGATGAAGCCGATCTTAAATTACTTTATAAAAATGGTGATTTAACAAAGGCGGAATATAAGAAGCGATTAGCGGCAGCAAAGCAGGAAGGCAGTCAGTCTTCTAAATTCGAAAAGATGTCACAGTCGGATCGAAATGCTGTTACTAAATATTATTCTCAAGCTCGGTCTCAGCTAGAAACCAAATGGAATAAAAAAATAGCCTCTGATAAATCCAAGACTAATGCTAAAGCGCTTAGAGATTCTAAAAAGTACGGTCAAAATTCTGAACAGTTTCAAAAAGATCAGTCTAAGCAGACTGCTGTTATTAAACAAGATGAGAACAAAAAGGCTAAGGCATTAGATAATCAGAAACTTAAATTTTCTTCGCAAGAAATGGTTAAAGAAGCCAAATTGCATACCACCTTAAATGGCAAGATTCAATTGGCTTCGAATAAAGAAACAAGTATCATGAAAAAGCTGACTGCTGACAAAGGAAAATTAAGTAATAAACAATTACAAAATGCTCTTAATTCGGCCCAGAAGCAGTACACAAACACTGTTAAATACGCTAACCAAGAATATAAGCAAAAAACAGCCGTTGCAATTAAAACTGCAAATTCTGTGCGCAAGGCCGCGGATAACCAAGCTAATGAATCAATTAGTGCAGCAAAGAAACAGTATAGAGATACAGTTTCAGCTGCAAATAGCCAATATAAGGGCAATAGTAAATGGGCCGAAACTCAGCGTGCTAATGTTAAAAAGAAGGCCGAACAACAGCGTGATGCCACCGTTTCTGCTGCTTTAGATCAAAAGAATAAAGTAATTAATCATGCGGATAAGCAGGCTAGCAGTACAACAGATAAGGCCAAAGCTCAGCATGACAAAGTAATAAATGATGCTAAAGATCAGCGCGATCAAGTAAAAAGTGCAGCATCTAGCCAGTCTAAGGGCGTTATTGATCACGCCACAAATCAGGCCAACAGCTCAATGGAAGCAAATAAGAAGCAGGGCGAAGGTACTCATTCAATTTGGAAAGCCGTTGCAAGTTTCTTTAATAAATTGACTAAGTCGTTTGGCGTTAATCCAGTTGATGCTGGTGCTTCTAGTTTTGCCTATACGCGAGTAACCAGTGGTGCTCATGCCACAGGTGGTGGAATCACAAAAGCCTCTAAGGCTCTAGTTGGTGAAGCCGGTGCAGAACTTAAATACCGGCCGTATTCAGGAAAAGTTGATTTAATCGGTGCACAAGGCCCAGAGTTTATAAATGTGCAACCGGGTGATCAGATTCTTAATGCCCAAGACACACGAAAAGTAATGGCTGGGAATTACGGTAAGGCTTTGCCAGGATACGCTAAAGGATCAACCGATATTGCTTCATTTCTTAAAAAAGTTAAAAGCGGTGCTTCTGATGTTTTTGATGACGTATCGGATGCTGCTAGTGACGCTTTAAGTAAAATAACTAATCCGCTAAAAACATTGAAAGATTTAGCAGCGAAAACGTTTAATATTAACAGTGTTTCTGGCGTTGGCAGTATGCAGCAAGGTGCGTCCAAAGGAATGGTTGATAAATCATTAACCGGAATTGCGGACGCTATTTCCAAGCTAGTAAAATCTGCTGGAGATTTTGGATCGGCTAACAATCCGAGCGGATCAGGTGCAAAACGTTGGACTGCGACAATTAAAAAGGCTGCTGCAAAAATGAACGTTAAGCTAACAGCGGCGGGATTGAATGCAATTTTACGAAGAATTACGCAAGAGTCTAATGGTAACGCAGCCGTGTCTAATAATTGGGACTCAAATGCAAAGGCCGGCACACCATCTAAAGGATTATTACAGTATATTCAGCCAACTTTAAGTAGCTGGGTTCCACGAGGGGTAAAAGCAGACTTAGGTAGTGGATACGTCCAATTATTGGCCTTGCTTAATGATTCAAACTGGCTGGCAGATATCAGTGTGTCCGGTGGCTGGGGTCCGACTGGTCATAAGCGGATGGCAAATGGCGGAATTGTTGGACAACATCAAATGGTTGAAATGGCCGAGGGCAACATACCAGAAGCTGTTATACCATTTGATATGTCAAAACGTTCCAGAGCCTATCAAGTTATGCAGCAATCGCTTGATTACTTCAAAACGCAAGATGGAACCAGTACCACTAATTCGACGACTAGTAATAGTAATAAACAGTTAGAAGCCGTCCTTAATGGATTAACAACACTTAATAATTCGCTCTCACAATTATTGGGAATTAATGTTGCTCAAGTCAAAGCAATTCAACAATCATCATTTGATAAAACACAGCTTTATAAGCAACAAGCGCGTGATCAAGCTGCTAGGAATTTACAATCGCTTTAGGAGGTGTTGAAATTTGCTAGGTAAACCAAAATTATATGTAAAGTTAGGTAATGATCCGGAAGTTGAAGTTTCTAATGTGATTAACGGTTTACAGTTTTTAGGGGATTCAACGTCTCCTAATGTGCTTAATACTTATCGGCAAAACACTGGCGTTGACGGCAAAACGTTAATTGCCTCTAATTTTGATAAAAGCACGGTTAACGCGAACTTTTATTTACGCTTTAGTGATTATTACAATTTAAAACTAGCAAAGCACGAAATATATCGCTTATTTAGCAGTAGGAAATCATTAAGAATCAGAACAGATGCTGAACCTGCAATTGTTAAATATGTTGTGGCAACGCCTTTTGATATTGCACCAACAGAAAATTTTGCCAATGACAGTCAATTTACGATCCCATTTGATAATCCCAGCGGATATAAATATTCGTTAGCACGAAGCGATGAAATTAACACGAATGATGCGGATATCCAGATGGGGATGTACTTACCAACGGATCAGGAATGCGCTTATCATTTTACGACAACTAGTTTTCAAATTTACAATCCCAGCGACATTGCAATTGAACCGTACGAGCAAAAGCACGACTTAAAAATAATAGTTAAGTTTTCAGGCGACTCTATTAAATTAACCAATAACACTAATGAAACAGAGTGGTCTTATAATAGGGCGGCCAGTAAATCGGACACCATTATTTTAAATGGAGTTAACACCACGCTTAATGGCAATGCGGCTAGTGTGAATACTGATTATGGCAACATCACCCTTAATACAGGGTGGAACTCAATATCGGTTACCGGCGCAACTGATATTGATATTACTTTTAGTTTCCCGTTTGTTTATATTGCTTAAAATACTAGTTAAAGGCTTGAACAGCGCCGACAAAGAGCCTTTGAATTGTGTATTATTTAATAGTTTTCAAGTGCAATGGGAAAAGAACAGCACTTACCAATTACAATTTACCGTTTGGGATGACAAAAGTGAGGCCTATGAGATGTTGGATGTTGAATCCAGCGTCTTTTTTGATGGTCAAGAATATATTGTTAAAACGAATGAGCCCAATATTATTGGTGGAATTGAAACAAAACAAATGACTTGTATGCAGATTTATAACGAAGTTAGCCGTGTCAGACAGCGGAACACTAATACTGGTGACAAGACTTATAGCGTGATGGATGTGCTTGATTTTTATTTTAAAGGCAACACTTATGGATTTACTTATCAAGTGATTGGGACTTTTGATAATCAAGTCATTACGGATTTAGGTAATAGCGATGGCAAGGATTGTTTAAGCAAGATTTTAGATACGTGGCCGACAGCAATTGTTTTTCCGGATAATAAAAATATCCGGGTTTATTCGGATGATGCTTTTAAGCAGGATTTAGGCAATCGACTAGATTATCCAAATAATTCTAACGAAGTGAAGATTACGAATGATAGTCAGGCCTTGGTTAATCAAGTTAAGGCGTATGGCAAAGAAAAGGACACCGGAACTGATAATGGTGCGGCTGGCTATTATTTTAATCCAATCACGGTGTCTGATAACGATTCAATTAAAAAATGGGGGCTGCACATTGGTGACAATATTTCAGACGATCGTTTTACGAGTGCAACATCAATGGAAACATATGCTAAATCACAATTGCATCCCAACCCTGCGCTAACAATTGAAGTAATTGCTAGCACGAATGTTAAACCAATTGCTGGTGAAGTGAGACGGCTTGAAATACGGCCTAAGTCATTTGTCACGAATGTTCAGGTCATGAGCTATACATGGTACCCATTTGATCCAAGTCAAGGGACTGACATTATTTTGAATAATACAGAGCAAACAATTTTGGACTATCAGCGTAGTATGACAACGAAAATTAATCAGGCAGTTAGTAACGTTAAAAATAAGACAAGCGTATTTGCGCCGAATATTTTGCTTGGCGAGAAAGTGGGTGAGGTCGGTGGCAATTGATATTATTCCGCTGCTTTACCCAAATCTGCAACAATTTTATCCAGAAGTAGCACCGGAAGCGGTTACGGGGCTAGACAGCCATCTATCGGTTTGGGCGACTGCTAACGGCACACTAATCTATAACACGGTCAAAGATTTAATTGGCACAGTATCTGGCCAGCCGGGTACGGACGGTAAGTCTGCTTATGAACTGGCCGTTGCTAATGGATTTAGCGGCACGGAAGCTGAGTGGCTTGCCAGTCTTAAAGGGCCTGCTTGGAACGAATCAGCTAGTATGATTATTGATAATGGCGGTGATAGCACGACGAATGGTCGTGCGGTTAATTGTCCACCGTCCTACTACCAAACCAACTACCCAGCAAAAGAAGTTCGGGAGTTAAAGCAAACGTCGATTTTTGGTGTGACGTTGCCAAGCGGCCAAGCTTCAACTTATGGCATCTTGACCACAAAAGTCGCCGGCAATAATACTGATTTTGGTCGTCCACGGCAGGAATTCGAGACTACCGGCTCAACACGGCCGTGGACGTATATCCGCATTGGAACTTCTGACACTACATGGTCAGATTGGGAATTAATTACGACATGGTAAAAAAATATGAAGGTAGATATTATGACATTAACTAAGATTTTTTCTGGCATGGAAAAATGGTCAGAAGCAATTAACGATAATTTTCAGCAAATCATTACAAAAGTTCCTTGGACATCGGATGGCATTGTTTATAAGAATGGCTGGACCCAATTTACTGATAATGAACTGGTATATACCTATGGGTCATTTGGTGCTAATAATTTTATAGCCGTTGGTGGCCAAATTAGTTATCCAAATATACCAGCTAGCCAATTTTCGGTGACTCCGTTTGCTCTTCCAATTTCGGTGTTTAATGGACAAAAAAATTGGGCTGTTAGTCCCGTTATTGCTAATTTTGATGGAAATCTATATAGACCATTTCCAGACACTAGCACTGGGGATATTAATCTACGCAGAACTACAAATACAGCACTTACTGCTAATACTATGGTAATTAATTTTATTATGATTCATTAAGGAGTGACAACTTTGAAAGCAATTTATTTATACGACACAACTAGTCGCGAGTTTCAAAGCTCAAAGCTGGTTGATGATAATTATGTAGTGCAAGCCGGCGAAACAGAAATTAACCCAGATAATGGCTTGTATGAACCGGTTACTTGGAATGGCACCACATGGATTGGCACTGATAAAGCAGTTTGGCAAGCGGCACAAGATGCAGCTAATCAGGCATATTTAAAGGAACATCCAGAAGAGGCGCCGCAAACGACCGCTGAACAACAAGCGTTGACTGCACTAGCTCAACAGATTGCAGACAATGATAATAATACTCAAACTTATTTACAGTCGCTAGCACAGTCAGTAACGGCGTTGGCAACAGGAACAACAAAAAATGGGAGGTAATGCATAATTTTTATTACATTTAAATTCGCGTATCAACTTTGGAACACCATGACAAAGGAAGACGTCGCGGCACAAGTCGCTAAATCAGCGATTACGGCTGACCAGTATAAGACAATCGTTGGTGAGGAATATCAGGTGCCAGCTGCTTCCACGACACCAGTTGGCACTTCGACCGTAGCATCTGATTCTACTGCTGCCACTAGTTCTGCGGCCGAATAAATTATTAATAAAACAAAAAGAGGTGAGCTAGTTGAGTCAAATAATAGAGCTGGCTGATTATCTCAAAGGTGACGGTAAGACGGATAATACGGCGGCCTTTAATCAACTACTGACTAACACTGACTCAGATGATAAGACGGTGATCCACGTAACCGCCGGAACGTACTGTTTCAACACCGTGATTTTGCACTCCAATTTGGAGTTTATCTTTGACAATAATGCCATTTTTAAATCCGCCGGTAACGTTGGCATTCTCCACTACCCAAGCCCAAACAAAGGCTATGATGGCGGCACGCAGAACATCACGTGGCGCAACGCTACCTTTGCTGGCAGTGGCGATAACAGTAATTTGGATTGGCGATCAGCGTTATGTAACTCAATGTTACACGCCAAGTACGTTATTTTTGACCATTGCCACTGGATTAAATCCCAGCAAATTGGTGGCCATTGCACCGACCTAGACGGTAGCAGTCATATTTTGTATTGGCATTGTGACTTTAACGGCTATGGCGCCAGTACCTCTGACACAGGTGGCAATGGCAATACGACTTCTGAGGCAATCCAACCCGATTATGCTTATAAAGGTGGTATGAGTTACGCCTATCCGGCTGACGCCAACAGCTATGATAATTTACCAACGTGTCACGTCGCTGTGCTAGGTTGCGCCTTTAATCCGATTACCAACGCCGATGGCAGCTTACAAGCTTACGCGGCCAATCCAATTGGTCAGCATGATCAGATCAATCAAAGTGATATAATCCACGACATCTATTTTATCGGAAACACGTTAACAGATAACTATCCGCAATCGGGTAACGGCCACGTAGCACCAATCCATTTGCCAAGTGAGACAGCCAATATTGTCATTGCTAATAATGTGATTAACCGTGTTAAGGCTCCAGCTAGTGTTAACTTTGTCTGGCTTGGCGCCTGGGGAACGTCCGTAACCACCAATCAGGCGGTAGCAACAGGACAAAGTGTCGCGATTTGTGGCAATCAATTTAATGGTTATAATCCGACTGGTAGTTATATCTCGATAACTGGTCAAAATGGATTTAACAATATTTTAGTCAGCAATAATCAAGTCCTAAATGGCAGTACCGGAAACTTTCTAGCCGTTAATAATGTGACTAACGCAATTTATCAGGCTAATCAAAGCGTGACTAAATTTACGCAAGTGGCACCGCAATTAACGATTCCGTCCGCATGGTCAGCAACCAGTTTGCCGGCCTTTTTTAATGCTAATTATTTGTTAGCATTATTAGCGCTGGATCAATTTAGTAATAGCTTTGTCGGCTTAGTTGATACGGATATTAGCCAGTATGTGCCTGACAGTCACTTTTTCGATTGGCTAATGGAGGATCTAAATGTGCAAGGCTATCGCGCGGCTTATCAGCAGACTGCTTATATCCAGCAACGACTAAATGAGCTACTAAGCCCTGCACGACAAATAGGATTAGATATCAGTGTCACACTCTGGCAACCAGAAACACTGCTGCTTAATCATAGTTATTTAGCACACTTTAACCAAAACAGCACAGCAATTAATCAGGCGCTAAATACGCTTGCAACAATAAATAAGGGGTGATAAATAAATGGGAGCTATTGTAAAATTCGATCTGGATAAATCATCAGTCGGGAACATGATTCGCTTAGAGGACTATTTCACCGGCCGCCAAGGCGATGACAACAGCTATTTGCGCATGCAGTTATATGACAGTTTTTCACCGGCCATTCCGCACGTTTTTAAAGATGGACAAAGTATGTATTTTGGCGCTAATACGGCCGATGGTGAAAACCCGATCGTGGCCTTTGGGACAATTAATATTGTTAATGCCAGTTTAGGTATTGTTGATTTCAGCTTTCCTAACGGCGCTTTTAATACCGTCGGTGATTTTAAATGCTTTTTCTGTATCACAGATGGCGCAGGAACACGGCTAACAACTAATGATTGCACCTTTAGAGTGACACCAGATTACGTTGACGCTTATATTAACATGACGCCATATAGCAGCCAATTATCAAAATGGGAGGCAGAACTGGCCAGTACTTACAGCAAAGCGTCCTCAGACTTAGCAACATTATTAAGCGAGATCGCAGCCAGCAAAGTTGCCTTGTTGCCCGGTAATAATATCTTTACGGGTAGTAATGCATTTTCAAAGTTAATCACAGCACCGGACGTCACAACGGATAAAGGCGAAGTGTCGGCGCTATTCGACGCCGTCGGCCGCGGAAACGTGCAGTTCTTAACGCCTAAGTTTACGCCAAACGATCCGACAAAGATTGTCTATAGGCCACACATGGCGGTGCTTAATGATTTAATGGATGACGGGCATGGCCTAGCCTTACTCACCATGGGCTTAGTATACACCAATAAAGTTGGCCAACCAAAGGGGACCGCCTTTAATATGGGGACATTTGATTCATCCCTGCCAATTTCTGGTTCTGTGACGCAGACGGCACCACATACGGTGCTACTAGCAACTGGCCAAATGGGCCGCATCGATATCCACAGCAACCGGCAACTAATTCTAAGCTCTGCTTGGACTAGGATTTCACCGGGCGCGACCATTGATATTAACGTGATGTACGGCTTTTAAGGGGGTCGATGACAATTAAACTATTAAATAATTTTGATGACAACGGCCGGGCGACACTATTTACGCAAGAAGTCGCGGACGATTACCAATTAAGTGACGACGAAAAGGCTAACTGGACAGACGTTGCTTGGGTCAACCCGGTTAACGACGGCTGGATGTATTTCGATCAGGCCAAGCAGGCGTGGTCCGAGCAGCAAGAACCGGCTAATCCAACGACGGATCAACAGCAAATGGCGCAAGTCTTATTGACCATGGTCAATAATAAAACGGCGCAAGATAAAATTAACGCGCAGCTATTATTAGCGACGGCAACTAGTCGACTAGGAGGTGCTTAGTAATGGGTGATTTAGTCAAGCAGTATTATCAACTCGGCCTTTATACAGTCGACAATCTCAAAGTATTTGTCCAAGCGGCTTACATTACCGCGGCTGATTTTAAATCGTTAACGGGTAATGATTACTCAGCAGTGACGCCTTCATAGGCGTTTTTTATTTTACGCAAAAAGGAAGAAGGCGGGTGAATGCAACTATTAAAAAAGCGACTCAGTAAGGAGTATTTTCATCTAGCCTACGGCGTATTTACGCTAATTGGTGGCATTTATGTATTTTTCCATTTGAATTATTTAGACAATCCGCAGATTACGCCACCGCCGCCACTACCACATTTTGAACGTCTCGGCGCCGATTTTGTCGACGACTGGTGGTTCGCAAGCTTGCTAGTTTTGGCAGGCTTTTTTCTATTGCTGGGAGTTTTCCTGGGCCAACGTAAATGGCGTGATATTGGGGTTGTGATCGCAGCACCACTTTACGGCGCGATGGCGTTTGCTTTTGCTTGGCGGGGGTTGCTAGATCAACGTTTTAATTTAACTTGGGTGTCAATGAGCCTGGCGTTTGTCTTGCTTATCGGTACGGCAATGCGAGGTGATCGACGGCATGACTGATTTGGTAACAAAAAACTTTATCGCTTTACTAGGTGCCATGGCCGGGTTGCTAAGTGCTGTTGGGGCAATTAGTCACGCCCACCGGAAAGATCGTTCTGACGCCAAACGTGAGCAAGATGAGATGCAGCAATTTGTGATTAGGACGGTACGCGATCAGTACAGGGATTTACAAGGCTCATTTAATGAACTGCAAAAACAAAAGGACCAAATGGAGCGCGAGCTTGATCAAAAACTAGCCTTATTGACAAAAGAAAATAATCATCTCAAAAAGAGTAACGAATACTACAAGGCCGAAAATGCTCGTTTGGGCGCCGAAAACAAAAAGCTGAAAGCAAATGGATTAATTGGAGGATAAAAATTATGAATATTATTACTAATTTAAATTTAGCAACCGCCGCTGAGTTGGCAGTGATTGCCGCTGTATCAGGTCTTGCCACACAAGCACTCAAGAAAATCACCAATTTGCCTAGCTGGGTGTTGCCTTGGGCCAGTATTATTATTGGTGCCTTAGGCGGCCTAGTTGCGGTAGTTATCACTCACGACACTAATTACGCTAGTGCTGCTTTGGCCGGCGCATTAACCGGTGGTGCAACCAGTGGCCTATTTGACGGGGTTAGTGGGATTGCTACAACCGTAAAAACCAATAGTGACGCTAAGCAAGCAGTGGCTGATAAAAATGATAATTTGCAAAAAGAGGTTGAGCAACTTAAAAACTTGATCAATATCTTACAATCTGGCAAGGATACCGCTTCAAGTGCGGCTAGTTCAGCAGCTTCTACGGCTCCAGCTCCGGAAGCAACAGTAGACATCCCGCCCGTCAAGGAGGAGACCAGTAATGCAACACAAAATTAAAACAGGGGCAGTCGCATTAGCGGCTGCTTTTTTAATTGCTCCGATAGTTTTATCCAATGCTCCAGCACAAGCTGCTAAGGGACAACAAGGGGTAGACTGGTCTAAATATCAGGGCAATAACGGTGTCTTTGGATCGCCACAGGACAAGTTTAGTATTAGCCAAATTGGCGGTTACGCCGGCGGGGTATATGATCAATCGACTTATAATACACAAGTCCAGTATTCGATTGCTCAAGGAAAACGGGCGCACACTTATATCTGGTGGCAAGGAATCACAGATAACGGCACAGCTAATACAGTGCTGAATTATTTCTTGCCAAAGGTACAAACACCTAAAGGGTCAATTGTCGCTTTAGACGTTGAATCTGGCTACCAGAACACGGCTGTGCTTGATAACGCACTTAATCGGATTAAGCAAGCTGGCTTTACACCGGTATTATATGGCTATAAAAACTTCCTGCAAAACAATATTAATCTGACTTATTTAGCAAGCAAGTACTCATTATGGTTGGCAGAATATCCTGATTATAACGTGACTAAATCGCCTAATTACAATTACTTCCCAAGCGCTGATAATATTGGTATTTTCCAATTTACTAGTACTTATAACGCTGGTGGCCTAGATGGTGATGTCGATTTAACTGGGATTACAGATAACGGC
Organism: Loigolactobacillus backii; assembly: GCF_003946275.1. Taxonomy (GTDB): domain Bacteria; phylum Bacillota; class Bacilli; order Lactobacillales; family Lactobacillaceae; genus Loigolactobacillus; species Loigolactobacillus backii. Next base: position 94,395 of record NZ_RHNQ01000001.1, on the reverse strand, counting down.
TATAAAGGCACTACGACTAGCTCAACTGGTGGCACTGCGGTTAAGCCAACTACGACAACACCAGCAATCGCCGCTGGGCAAGCTGCTAACAACACGGCAAAGTCGGATATCAAGATTGGCGACACGGTTAAGGTTAACTTTAGCGCTAACCGCTGGGCGACCGGCGAATCTATTCCATCTTGGGTCAAAGGGCAAAACTACAAAGTGTCAGAGATTAGCGGCACTAAATTATTGTTATCCGGCATCAATAGCTGGATTAATCGCGGTAACGCCGAGATTTTATCGGTAACTGGCGCATCAACTAGTACTGGATCTAGTTATATCGTGCAATCAGGTGACACGCTCAGTGGTATCGCGTCGACTTACGGAACAACCGTATCAGCGTTAGCCAGCCTTAATAATATTAGCAATACTAATCTGATTAGCGTTGGTCAACGATTAACCGTCAAAGGTAGCGCGTCAACGGCAAGTAACAGCAACTATTACACTGTGCGTTCAGGCGACACCTTATCAGCCATCGCGACGGCACACGGCCTAAATACGGCCGTATTAGCTGCTTACAATGGGATTACTAACTACAACTATATCAGTGTTGGTCAACAGATTAAGTTTACCGGTGGTGCAACAACTACTAACCGCAGTTATATCGTTAAATACGGTGACAGTTTATCAAGCATCGCTAATCGACTTGGCACAAGCGTCTCTGCTTTAGCTAGTCACAACAATATTAGCAATACTAATTTAATTTGGACTGGACAAAGCTTAGTCTATTAATATAGTAGGATAAATTAAAAACGCCACTTCCTTAATTGGAGGTGGCGTTATTTTTGTGCCTAAAAAAACAAAACATTTTAATTTATTTATATAATACTATTGCATTCTAAATATAATAGTGTTATATTTAATACATAGAGATGAGGAAGCAAAAAGAAAGGAAGCTTTAAAAATGAATAAACTAATCTTAGCTGAAAATCTAACCAGAGAACAGAAACAACAAGTAATCTTAACAAGTGGGAAAACTTGGGACGACGTAGTCGCAGTTAACTTCCAGTTGCGTAAAGATGGTTCTGTAGCAAATTATAGCGTTGATTATAAGACCGATGCAACTAGCGGCGATGTAGTAGATGCCATGAGCCTATTGTTTGCTGATAAGCATTCAAAGTCTTACCAATCCGCAAAAAATCGAGCTAACGTTTCAAATGAACAAGTTAACAGCGCAAGACGCCTATTGAAATAAGGAGGAAACCATCATGATCCAAACAAAAGCAGAATTAATCGAGAATATTTTAGGCTATGAAGAAAATACGGTTAGCGAAAAAGAGCTAAATAAGCGCACCAAAAAAGACCTGTTTTGGTACTGGACGGAATTGTTAAATGTGGGTGATTCCACGCCGGAACAGCATAAAGCAGCTATTGCTAGCTATCAAAATAAGGAGGGCAGTTTTAATGAGCATCTTAATAAATAGTCAGAACAGTTGGCGTGATGATTTAGGCAGCGACATGGATAAAGCTAAAGCACTTCTGGCAGACACTGAAATTTCTGGGACTTTTATCGCTAACACAACTGGTATTAACCAGATGAACATCTCGAACTATCGAACTGGCAAAACCGATGTAAAAAAAGCTAAATGGGAGATAATAGCAAAATTATCTCGAGCGTACGAGGCTGATTGGATTCAGAAACAAATTGGTAATCGGCAGACGGAATTCGCTCAATTTATTAAGAATTTTACTGGTAAAATAACTAAGTATGCGAATCAGGTTGAAAAAGAAGACATCGCGATGGGTGATACAATTGATCTGTTAAATGACATGACAACCAGCGATATAATCCAATCAATCGAATTATATAAAAACTATATTGATGAAGATTAATAAAGCACCGGCAAAATTAATTGTCGATGCTTTTTGCGATAAATTTTATATTATGTATTTAATCCGCCCAGGATTTTAAAATGGGTAACTTTGGGTAACTTTTTAATTGCATAGCCTGTAAATACTGATATAATAGCAATCTAAGCAAGCTACAAAAAAGCGATACGTTTTTTTGTTGTCTTTTTACGTAATGCGCCATTTAGTTTATACTTAAAAGTAAATTTAAAAAAGGAAGTTCACGTTATGACGAATCATATTGCACTTTATGAACCACTGATGCCAGCTAATACAGGGAATATTGCCCGAACCTGTGCGGCAACGGATACCCACCTTCATTTAATTGAGCCGCTGGGCTTTTCAACGGATGATAAGCATATGAAGCGTGCTGGTCTAGATTATTGGAACAAGGTTGATATTACTTATCATGAAAGTCTGGATGCTTTTATGGCATCTTTACCCGCAAACGCTAAGCTATATTTAATTAGTAAATTTTCAGATAAAGTTTATTCTGACGTTGACTATACAGATACGCAATTAGATCATTATTTTCTGTTTGGAAAGGAAACAACTGGTTTGCCAGAACCCTTTATGCGGGAAAATCCGGAAAAAGCATTACGGATTCCGATGACTAACAAAGTACGGGCGCTAAATTTATCAAATACGGCTGCCATCATTATTTATGAAGCTTTACGCCAACAAAATTTTGCCGGTTTAGAGCGGAGCCATACTTATGAACACGACAAATTAAAATAACCAACGATAAAGGAGACCTTTTTTGAAAACTTTAGTTGTTGCGGAAAAACCGAGTGTTGCCGAATCACTGGCAAAAGTTTTAAAAGCAGATCAAAAGAACCGTCATTACTATGAAGGTAAGGATTACATTGTGACTTGGGCGTTAGGTCATTTGATGACGCTAAAAATGCCGGAAGACTACAAAAAGGAATGGCAAACTTGGACCTTTGATACCTTACCGCTGTTACCAAAACAAATGGAAACTAAGCCGTTACCTAAAACACGCGCACAATTAAAGGCCATTCAAACGCTAGGCAAGCGGTCAGATATTAAAGAAGCAGTTATTGCAACTGATGCTGGTCGTGAAGGTGAGTTAGTTGCTCGTTGGATTTTAGAGTATATTCGTTTTAATAAACCAGTTAAACGTTTGTGGATTTCGTCGCAAACGGATAAGGCAATTAAGGATGGATTTGCACATTTACGTCCGGCTAAGGATTACGATAACTTGTATTCTGCGGCTAAGGCACGCGCGACGGCCGATTGGTTAATTGGATTGAATGTTACCCGAGCGTTAACGGTAAAATACAACGATAATCTATCAGCCGGCCGGGTTCAAACGCCCACTTTAGGGCTAGTAGCGAAGCAAGAGGCGCTAATCAATCAATTTAAGCCACAAACGTACTACACTTTAAGCTTTGTGACCAAACATGGTGATGCACAAATGCAGGGCAATCCGCGCCTGACTTTAGAAAAAGCTCAGGCCCTCCAGCTTGAATTACAGGATGAAACGGCGGTAGTGACGGAGATTAAGGCGAAGAACAAGCGGCAAAAGGCGCCACTACCTTATGATTTAACTGAATTACAAAAAGACGCCAATCAGCGTTACCAATTTTCAGCAAAGAAGACACTTAATTTGTTACAGATGCTTTATGAGCAATATAAAGTGGTGACGTATCCGCGGACCGATTCTAAATATTTAACCAGTGATTTAAAGAATACGATGCAGGAACGTTTAATTGCAATTAGTCGTTATGAACCACAGGCCAAAAAATTGGCGGCCAAAAAGGCACCAGTATTGCAACAACAAGTTTTTAATGATGCTAAGGTCGGCGATCATTATGGCTTGATTCCCACTGAACAGATGCCTCAGGCCGAGCGTTTTTCCAATGATGAACAGAAAATTTATAATTTAATCGTGGAGCGTTTCATTGGCTTGTTTTTGCCTGACTATCAAGAAGCACAACAACAATATTCTTTACGACTAAAAACAACAACTTTTGTCCTCAAAGTGACGCAAGTGACGGTTGCTGGTTTTAAGCAAGTTGAGTTAACTTCACAGAATATTACGAAATTCAACAAAGGGACGGTAATGGCCGGTAAACTGACGTTAAATAAGCAATTAACACAAGCACCAAAACCGCTCAGTGAAGCAACGTTATTGGTTCAAATGGAAAAAGATGGTTTGGGAACGCCGGCAACACGAGCCGAAATTATTGAAAAGATAATTTCCACCGGCTTGATGGAACGAACTGGGCGGCACGTAAAGGTGACGCCAAAGGGTAATCAGTTGCTTAAATTAGTTAATCCCAGCCTAACGTCGCCTAAATTAACGGCACAGTGGGAAACTGAATTAGAGCAAATTGCCGCAGGACAGTTATCACAACAGAAATTTGTAACGCAAATTCGTGACGCAACGGTGGATTTGGTTAAAGAAGTTAAAAACAGTTCTGCCGACTATAAGGACTTTAATTTAACGGCCAAGGTATGTCCTAAATGTGGAGCCCATTTACGTGAAAAGCAAACCCGTAATGGTGTATTATTGGTTTGTAGTAATCAGAATTGTGATTATTATCGTCGTCGTGATCCTAAGGTGACTAATCATCGTTGCCCACAATGTCATAAAAAGATGATTTTACTGACCGGTGAGAAGGGGGATTACTTTAAGTGTACTAATTGTAATTTGACCCAAAAGGTAACCGACATTAAAAAACATAAAAAGATGAGCAAACATGAAGAAACACAATTATTAAAAAAAGTTAATGCTGATGATGAACCACAGGAAAGTCCGTTAGCGCAAGCGCTGAAAGCTGCAATGACCCGAAAATAGCAGGGAGGAAGCCCAGTATGAAAACTAAGGCAGAACCAATTATTGTTGAACATTTCCATTATGACCGTGTTGCTTCTGACGCTAAGCCCACAACTGATGTTCAAGTTTCATTAACGGAAGTTGAAGCAACCGGGGATGGTGCCGGGGGAAAGATGGCTGCAGGAAAGATTTTTCAGTTTTCAGTTCCATTTACAGTAACTCTGGATGGCTTTCAAGTTAGTGGTTTAATTCGGCGAATTGTTCAGCTATTGGATTTTAATGGTGAGCCCAGTGATATTCCGGCCGAAGAAATGCAAAAATTATCCCGACCACTGGTAGAATATATTGAAACACTAACTTATCAGATAACGATTGTCGCCATTGATCATGGTGTTCAACTGGATTTCCAACCTAACGATGCTGATTCTGATAAGCAGTAATTACTTGAAGTACGATTAATTCAAATAAAGCGCAAAACAAAGATCGGCTTGACCACGTTACTTAGGCCGTGTTTGAAAATTACTTTTGCTAGTTCGTTGCTGACCAATTTTGCCGCGGCGTACTTGAAAGAGTAGTTCCAGCTTTTTCAAACACGCCCCTAGTTTGTTAAAATTAGGGCGACTAGCCACGTGATTTAGGTCCCGGATTAACTTTGTTTTGCGCTTTTTTACTGAATACCAATATAATCGGTCTTGCCCACGCTCTTTAATTAAATAACGTTAAGTTTTCTTCCGGTGCAAACAAAAGTTTGTGTATAATGAGTGGAGAAGTCTTGAAAGTAGGTGTTTTTGTGGCAACTAAAAAACCACGACGTAAACGAACAACACGTAAACGCCAAAGTACAGCCACACGAAAAAGAAAAGCTAAAAAAACAACCCGTTCCGTAAATGGGATCGGTGTTTTCTTTATTCTAGTTAGTATTTTTGCAATTTTTAAATGGGGTTTTATTGGGAACTTATTTGCCAATTGTTTTCGTTTTTTAGGCGGCGACACTTTTCAGTTTTTAGCCGCATTACTGGCCATTTATGGCCTATTTCTATTAGTAAGCGGGCGGGGACCAGTATTGCCCAAGAAACGATTGGCAGGGCTTAGTTTGGCCTACCTTAGTTTGTTACTGTTACTAGAGGCACAATGGTTTATTCAATTGAATCTCCACAGTCATTTTTGGAGTGTCGCTTGGCGATTTTTAATGGCTGATTTTCAAAAGGGCAGTGTAACAGTTACGCTTGGCGGTGGAATGACCGGAGCCGCCCTTTATAGCCTGAGCTACTTTTTAGTTGCTCAATTTGGTACTTATATCATAGCCGGACTAGGTTTGCTAGCCGGGGTGATGCTGATGCTGGATATTCCATTTCAGGCAATAACCAAGTTGTTGACCGGCTTGGTGAGTGGTATTAAACATTGTGTTCAGTGGTTAATTAGTGGGCTGCAAACACTTATTCAGACAATTGGAAAAATTATTCCTAGTTGGTCAACAACGCTGCGATCACCACAAAAAAAGTCTGAAAAGCCAGCAGTTATGAAAAAGGCGCCAATTACAGCGGACAAAGATTTACCAAAGCCAGTTGCACAAAAGGCCGCAGACGCCGCACCAACGATTAATGTTGCCACACAGCAGAGCCAGCAACAACAGGCAACGGTTGATCCGATTTCGTTAGCAAAAACCACGGCTACAAAAGAAGAGACACCGGCACAAACATTGGTTCAGCCAACGATGACGGCCAGCAATTACGTCCTTCCTAGTCCTGATTTATTACAGGCAATTCCACCAACTGATCAAAGTGATGAGTACCAAGCAATTAAAAAAAATAGTGTTAAGCTGAAACAAACTTTTGATAGTTTTGGGATCGATGTTGAAGTGAAAAATGTTAATTTGGGACCAGCAGTTACTAAGTATGAAATAAAGCCAGCTATTGGCGTTAAGGTTAGCAAAATTGTTAGTTTAACGGATGATTTGGCACTAGCACTTGCGGCAAAGGATGTTCGAATTGAGGCGCCAATTCCTGGTAAGTCCTTAATTGGAATTGAGGTTCCAAATCGCCAGATCTCAACGGTTTCTTTTCGGGATGTGATTGAGTCGCAACCGAAACATCCAGGAAAGCCACTAATAGTACCAGTTGGGCGTGATATTTCTGGTAACGTAATTATGATTGATATCACTAAAATGCCGCATTTATTAATCGCCGGGGCCACCGGTAGTGGTAAGTCAGTGATGATTAACGATATTATTACGGCAATTTTGATGGCGGCCAAACCGGATGAAGTTAAGCTAATGATGATTGATCCTAAAAAGGTTGAATTATCCATTTATAATGGGGTACCGCACCTAATTACACCAGTCGTTACTGATGCCAAAAAAGCGGCCCAAGCGCTACACAAAGTTGTCGCCGAGATGGAACGACGCTATGAATTATTTGCTCAGTTCGGGAAACGTAATATTACGGAATACAATCAGGGTGTTCAACAGCAAAATCAAACGGCTGATGAAAAGCAACCAACAATGCCGTATATCGTTTCAATTGTTGATGAATTAGCGGACCTTATGATGGTGGCGTCAAATGAAGTTGAAGACGCCATTGTACGATTGGCGCAGATGGGGCGTGCCGCTGGGATTCATATGATCTTAGCAACGCAACGGCCCTCAGTCGATGTTATTACTGGGTTAATTAAGGCCAATGTGCCTAGTCGGATGGCTTTTGCAGTTTCTTCAGGCGTTGATTCACGAACAATTATTGATAGTACCGGGGCTGAAAAATTATTAGGGCGGGGGGATATGTTATACTTACCAATCGACCAGAATAAGCCAATTCGTGTTCAAGGAGCGTTTATTGCTGCTAAGGACGTTGAGGCAGTTGTTAACTTTATTAAGGAACAACAAACGGCCGAATATGATGATAATATGTTGCCGGATGATGAAACTAAAGAAGAACTAGATAATCCCGACGATGAGCTATTTCCCGATGCCGTTCAATTAGTTGCTAAGTTGCAGACTGCGAGCATTTCAATGTTGCAACGACGGTTTAGAATTGGCTACAATCGTGCCGCACGAATGATTGACGAAATGGAACAGCGCGGAATCGTCGGTCCTTCAGAGGGCAGTAAGCCGCGAAAGGTTTACATTCGCGATCAAGATGATGCGGCAAAAGAATAAGAGGATTGCATGATTTTTGGTAATCTCGTATGATTATAGTATCCTTAAAAATTAGGCGGTTTAAAAATAGGAGGATTTTCTTTGATACAAACCTTGACAGATGGTGTTACTTTAAACGTTATACCATCAAAGCAGTTCAAAACAATTAGAATTGTGCTGACTTTTTTGGCACCTTTAGACAATAAGACAATCACAAAGCGTTCATTATTGGCTAGTTTACTAGAAACTAATAGTGCCGACTACCCAACCCAGACTGATTTAGCAGCCAAGTTATCGGCGATGTACGGTGCAAATTTTGGCATTTCAGTGAACAAGCGCGGAAACGCCCATTTCTTTACCGTTACTTTAACGTTAACTAATGATAAGTTTTTACCAGTGCAAACTGGTTTGCTAGCCGAAGGACTTGAGTTCTTAAAGTCAGTTTTATATCGACCTAACATTGTTGATAACGCCTTTGAGGCGACCACTTTTCAGCGGGAAAAGGAAAATATGACTGCCTATTTGGCGTCAGTTTACGATAATAAGCAGGCTTATGCTAGTTTAAAATTGCAAGCCCTCTATTTTAAAAATGATGAAAACCAGCGCGTTCCCAGTTTTGGTAGTCAATCTGTTTTAGATCAGATTCAACCGGATGAACTTTACCAGTATTACCAAAAAATGTTACGTGAGGATCAAATCTTAATTAATGTTTTGGGTGATGTTGATGAGTCCGCTGTTCAGGAAGCGCTTGCTGACTTTTCTTTTGCGGCGCGTCAAGTACCAACAACACCACTTTTTTATCACCAACCGACTTTTGAGCAAATTCAGGAAGAAACCCAAACACAGGCAGTAGTACAAGGAAAACTAAATTTGGCCTACCAAGTTCCGACCTATTATTATGAGCCGAATTATTTACCAATGTTGGTTACTAATGGTATTTTTGGCGGTTCACCGTTAGCCTTACTATTTACCAATGTTCGTGAAAAGGCTAGTTTGGCCTACTATGCTTCTAGCTCCTACGATGCCTTCCGCGGGATAATTACTGTGCAAACTGGAATTGATTCAAAAAATAAGACTCAGGTACTAGACATTGTGGCCAAACAGCTTGCTTCCGTTCAGGCAGGGGATTTCAGTGATGATCTAATCGCTAAAACTAAGGCAATGATTATTAATCAGTATATTTCTGGATTAGATAGTACAGGGTACTTAACAAATCAACAGTTAATTCAAACGCTGGTACCTACATCCAAAATAGCTATTGCTGATTTCCAGCAGCAAATTATGGCAGTTACGAAACAACAGATTCAAGCGTTGGCTAAGCAGATTAAGTTACAGGCCATTTATTTTCTAAATGGTGAAGGAGGACAGGCCTAATGCAGGTTAAGCACTATAAAAATCTTGATGAAACACTCTATACGGATACTTTGGCTAATGGCTTAAAGGTGGCGCTTTTACCTAAAGCTGGCTTCCACAAAACTTACGCTGTATTTACCACTAATTACGGTTCAATTGATAGTAAATTTGTGCCGTTGGGGCAACAAGAATTAACGACGGTACCAGATGGAATTGCGCATTTCCTAGAACATAAAATGTTTGATAAAAAAGACGGCGACGTATTTGAAGTATTTGGTCGTTATGGCGCTAGTTCGAATGCATTTACTAGTTTTACACGAACTAGCTACCTTTTTTCGGCGACAAACCATGTTCAGGAGAATTTAACGACCTTATTGGATTTTGTGCAGGACCCTTACTTTACTCCAAAAACGGTTGCTAAAGAAAAAGGCATTATTGGGCAAGAAATTGAAATGTACGATGATGATCCGAATTGGCGTTTGTTCTTTGGCATTGTCCAAAATCTCTACCCTAAACATCCCGTAAGAATTGATATTGCTGGTACAGTGGAATCCATCGCTAAAATTACCGCAGATGATTTATACCTTGCTTACCAAACGTTCTACCATCCTAGTAACATGAACCTGTTCGTTGTGGGGAACATTGATGCAAATGAAACCTTAAAATGGATAACTGCAAACCAGGAGACTAAAACTTTTGCACCGGCCGCACCAATTCAACGCCAATTTCCAACTGAGGCAGTTGATGGTAGTGATATTATTCCTTACCGAGTGATTGAAATGCCGGTTAACCGGGGCAAGAGTGTTGTTGGAATCAAAGGCCTAGATCAAGTTAAACAAGATCGTAGCGGCCTCGTTTACCGAACAACTTTAAATTTATTGTTTGATTTGTTATTCGGGGATTCTTCCGCTAATTACCTGCGGCTTTATGATAAGGGCGTTATTGACGATACGTTTGGTTATGAACTTAACGTTGAGCGTACTTTTCATTTCGCGGCTTTGAGCGGTGATACGGATAACCCACAGGAATTGTCAGATGCAATCATTGCTATTTTAGATCACGCTGCAGCAAGTCCGGAATTAACTGCTGATCGGTTAGAACTGGTTAAAAAAGAAGCGTTAGGCCGCTTACTGCAATCATTTAATAGCCTAGAATTTATTGCTAATGAATATTCAGGTGATCATTTTGGGGATGCGACATTATTTGATCTTGTCCAAATTATTGAGCAGATTACTTTAACTGACGTTAAGCAGGTTGCCGAGAGCTTTATTCGTCAAGCGGCAATTAGTGTGTTCCATATTGAACCCAAAGAAGGTTAAAAGATGCATCAATCAGCATTAATCATTGGCGCCTCAGGGGATATCGGTACGGTAGTGGCAAGGCGATTAGCTAAAGCTGGCTGGTCACTATATTTACACTATTTTCATAGTGAGCAGCGAATTTCACAGTTACAGGCGGAATTACAGCAGACCTATCCGAAACAGGACTTTTTCGTCTTGCAGTACGATTTAACCGTGGAAGCGCATTTGGACGAGTTAACTGAACGACTATTTCAGGTTGATGCAGTGATTTTTGCGGCAGGGATAACAACGTATGGTTTATTTTCCGAGACGACTAGTCAACAAATTGAACAGTTGTGGGAAATGCACATCAAGTTACCGATGTTATTATGCCAACGATTGGCACCTAAACTAGCTAAGAATCAGTGCGGACGAATTGTTTTTGTAGGTTCGGTCTACGGGGGCAGTGGCAGTGCAATGGAAGTTGGCTATAGTACAGTTAAAGGGGCACAATCGGCCTTTGCCAATGCGTACGCTAAAGAAGTTGCTTCCTTAGGAATTACGGTTAATGTCATTGCACCTGGGGCTGTCGATACCCAAATGAATCAACAGTTTTCAACGGCAGCAAAAGAAAATCTAAAAATGGAAATTCCGGCCAGTCGTTTAGCGCGGCCAGATGAAATTGCTTATTGGGTCGCGGCATTATTAGATCCAGCTGCTGGTTATTTAACTGGTCAAACGATTTACGTGAGTGGTGGTTGGCGTAAATAAAAGAAATTCTTAATGAAACGGGCTTTTAGGTTATGCTATACTAGAATTGAATTTTTGTGAAAAGGGCTGTAGGTGAAAATAAGCAATGAGTGAAATCGGACAGAAATTACGTGATGCACGTGTTGAAAAGGGTTATACCCTGGATGATTTACAACAGATCACTAAAATCCAAAAGCGTTATTTGATCGCAATTGAGGAAGGGCACTTTGATCAGTTGCCTGGTGATTTTTACGTACGGGCGTTTGTTAAGCAATACGCAGATACCGTTGGGCTTGATAGTGAAGAGTTATTAACTGAATTTAATGATACTATTCCGCAGGTGCGACCGCAGGAAGAAACAACTCCGGCAGCAGGTAAGCCGGATACGCGAACGGCTAGCCGCCCATCTAATCAGGTGCTTGGCCAATTACAACGTTATTTGCCAACGATTATTGTTGTTGTCGTTGTAATTATTATTTTAGGCGTTGTTTTTGCCTTTACTCGTGGTAACCGGCAGCAAAGTAAGGCTGTTATTGATAGTTCTTCCGTTTCAGTTTCAGTCCAATCTAGCTCGAAGAAGCAGTCGAGTTCAAATGGATCCAGTCAAAGTCAGGCTAAAAAGGCAACTAAGAAGCAAACTAAAGCGACTACACCAAAGCTTGAAAATTTGACGAATACGACAACAACGGCAACCTTTAACTATACCAATGCACCAACAACAAACAAACTGGCACTCTATGCGGATGATTCTAAGCAGGCATGGTCTTCAGTCACTGCTGGTGGTAAGACGGTTTGGCAAGGAACGTTGAAATCGGCTGAACAGACGATCGATTTACCGGCAGGAACGACTTCCTTTGTTATTCAAACCGGGAATGCAACAAATACTAAGGCTAAGTTAAATGATAAGGCCGTTAACCTTGACCCAAAGAATGTTGGCGGAATTGTTAAGAAAATTACGATTAACATTCAAAATGCAGCAAATGCTAGTAGTAGTTCTACTGCTAGTTCGGCGGCGACAAGTAGTTCAACTGCCAGCCAAAGCACGAGTACACAGAGTAGCTCAGTAGCACAACAAAATACAACTAGTACACCCGCTGCGACAACACGTTAATTGTTAAGTGAGTGGGCAAAGGCAAATTATAAGTGAAATACCTATAATTGATTTTAAAAGAAACCTTTGGCCGCTCTTTTTTCTTGGTCACTAAATAAAAATATTGTTTTGAGCATTAAGAAAGTCTATTACGGGGTAGAACCGATTTTAAATTAAGGAGGAATCCTCATGAATTTACCAAACCGTTTAACTGTTATTCGAATTCTTTTAATTCCTATTTTTATACTTGTTGTCCTTGTTCCTTGGAGCATCGGTAGCGTGGCTATTGCTGGTACTTCAATTCCATGGACCCAGGTTATTGGTACCTTGATTTTTATAGTTGCGTCCTTGACCGATTTAATCGATGGTCGTATTGCTCGGGGTCGCCATTTAGTCACAAATTTTGGTAAATTTGCTGATCCGTTGGCCGATAAAATGTTAGTTATGACGGCCTTTATTATTCTCGTGGGCATGGGGAAGGTACCTTCCTGGGTCGTTTCAATTATTGTTTGTCGCGAGTTAGCGGTGACTGGGTTACGCTTGCTTCTGGCCGAGAGCAATGAACATGTTGTCCTTGCGGCAGAAATGCCCGGGAAAATAAAAACAACGACCCAAATGCTGGCCATTATCTTTTTATTTCTAAATAATGTTTTCTTTAATAATATTCACTTTCCAATGGCGTTGACTTTACTTTATATTTGCCTATTCTTTACAATCTATTCAGGCATCCAGTATTTTTACGAAAGTCGTCACATTTTTGCGGATTCATTTCATTAGGAAAGAACTGAATATAGAACAAACGAAATTAGATTTTAAAATTAATTTAGACTAAGGTGTCGTGCTTCAGTTAGGGCTAATAATTTTAGAACTGGGCGTTTGTTCTTTTATTTTACTTATAATTGTGCAACGGACTTCTGAGCTTTTTCGATAATTAATTTTAGAATAATTGGCCTGGGGAAGTGTTTGAAAAAGTGCGCAGGAACCTGCTTTTTCAACCACGTTTACACCAAATTAGTCAGGAAAATACTAATAAAGTTTTTAAACATTTTCGGGGCAAAAATAATCAGTCATTTTTTGCAGAGGTTATTAAGTGTGGAGGATAAAATATGCGTGCAGAAATTATTGCAGTTGGAACGGAAATACTTTTAGGTGAGATTACGAACACAACGACACCCTTTATTGCTCGACAATTGGCCGATTTAGGGATTGATGTTTACTATCAGAGCGTTGTTGGTGATAATGCAGATCGTTTGGAACAGGCAATTCAACTTGCGGATACGCGAAGTGATTTAATTATTTTAACTGGTGGACTAGGACCAACTAAAGATGATTTAACAAAACAAACTTTAGCGAAGCATGTAAACGAAAAACTAGTTATTAATGATGCGGCAATGGGTGTAATTAATCAGTATTTTATACGATCGCAGCGCCTGATGACGGAAAATAATCGAATTCAGGCAATGCTACCTGAACATAGTCAGCCATTGGATAATCCCGTCGGTATGGCCGTTGGTGCACTTTACCAAGCAACTAAGCATACTTATATGTTGTTGCCTGGACCGCCAAGTGAGCTAATTGCAATGTTTGAACAATCTGCCCGGCCTGTACTAGTAAAACTTTACGCACAGAATAATGTTTTGGTTTCGCGCGTTTTACGATTTCACGGGATTGGTGAGTCGGAATTAGTTACACGTTTGGCCGATTTAATTGATCACCAGACCAACCCAACCATTGCCCCCTACGCGAAAATCAACGAAGTAACTTTGCGAATTACCGCCGAAGCAAAGCAGGAACAACTTGCCAATCAAATGCTAGATCAAATTGAAATTTCAATTAAGGCTCAGGTTGGTAATTATTTCTATGGTTACGGCGAGCATAATTCTTTGCCGGCCGTCGTAGTAAACTTATTAAAGCAGCGCCAGTTGTCGATAACTGCCGCCGAAAGTTTAACTGCCGGCATGTTCCAAAGTGAAATTGGCAGTATTGCTGGTGCATCGACCATTTTTAATGGTGGCTTTGTAACCTATTCTTTGGCCGAAAAAGCACATTTACTCAATATTCCTACGGCTGATTTAAAGAAATTCGGCGTTGTGAGCGAAGAAACGGCGATCGCAATGGCCCGGCAAGCTAAGGCCGCATTACAAACTGATATTGGTATTTCTTTTACTGGGGTGGCTGGACCTGACGAGCTAGAAGGACAACCAGCCGGAACCGTTTATATTGGCATTGCGTATCGTGATCAGGCTCCGGAAGCACACTTATTTCATTTTTCGAGAACACGTAACTTGGTTCGGCAACAAAGTGTTTTAACTGGTTTTGATTTATTGCTGCATAAGTTGCAAGCTGATAAATAAAAGTGAGAACACTTGTTCACTTTATTCTTGCTTTTTTGAATTTAGTTCTGTATCATTGTTAATGAAATTGGTGAATAATTCACTTTTAACAAGGAGGATATCGCTTGGCTGATGAACGTAAGGCGGCTTTAGATGCTGCATTAAAAAAAATCGAAAAGAATTTTGGTAAGGGTTCAATTATGCGTTTAGGGGAAAAGGCGGATACGCAGATCTCGACAATTCCGTCTGGTTCACTGGCATTGGATGAAGCTTTAGGTGTTGGTGGTTATCCACGGGGCAGAATTGTTGAGGTTTACGGCCCTGAAAGTTCAGGTAAGACAACCGTAGCGTTACACGCAGTTGCTGAAGTTCAGAAACGTGGGGGAACTGCGGCGTACATTGATGCTGAAAATGCAATGGATCCTAAGTATGCTGCAAATTTAGGGGTTAATATTGATGATCTATTACTTTCCCAACCGGATACCGGTGAACAAGGTTTAGAGATTGCGGACGCACTGGTTTCCAGTGGTGCGATTGATCTTGTTGTAGTGGATTCTGTAGCCGCCTTAGTACCACGAGCTGAAATTGAGGGTGAGATGGGCGATGCGCACGTGGGCTTGCAAGCACGTCTAATGTCGCAAGCACTGCGTAAGCTTTCGGGCACAATTAATAAGACAAAAACGATTGCCATTTTTATTAATCAGATTCGGGAAAAAGTTGGTATTATGTTTGGTAATCCCGAAACAACTCCTGGTGGCCGTGCTTTGAAGTTTTATTCGACCATTCGGCTGGAAGTTCGACGGGCGGAGCAAATTAAGAATGGTACTGACATAATCGGTAATCGAGTTAAGATTAAGGTTGTTAAAAACAAGGTTGCACCACCATTTAAGGTTGCGCTAGTCGACATTATGTATGGTGAAGGTATTTCCCAAACCGGTGAATTAGTTGATATGGCGGTTGAAAAAGATATTGTCGATAAAAGTGGATCTTGGTACTCTTATGGTGAGGATCGAATTGGTCAAGGACGTGAAAATGCTAAGCATTATTTAAGCGATCATCCCGAAGTTATGGCCGAAATCAAGCAAAAAGTTCGTGAAGCTTACGGAATTGCTGAAGCAAGTGAGACACCTACGGAAACAAAGGCGGATGCTAAAGCAACAAAAGCAACAAAAGCAAAAAATAAGGTAGAATCAAGTGCTAATGCAAAGTCGGAGGCCAAAACAGATGCAAGTGTTAAGGCCAAAATAAATGCAAAAACGTCAGATACAAAAGATCCTAGTCAATTAGATATCTAAAGGTAAGATCAGGAAGAAAAATGAGACAAAAGTCGGTTTTGGGGTTTACTGCATAGCTTAGTTAGACACGCGAATCCAGACTTTTGGCGCACGTTCTAGAGTAGCGCTCAGAAATAGTAAGAGGCGGGGATAAAAATCCTAGCCTTTTTATTTTGTAATAATGTTACTAAGTTTTAATAAAGTTGACATGACAGTAATTCAACTATAAAATAAAGGTTGTGTAAATAATCAAATAATAAACATCTTAAAATTTATATACGGTTAGCAATAATCGTTTTTGATGATGCGGAGGTGAAGATATGAGTCTATCTATCGCGATAAT
Source organism: Loigolactobacillus backii (assembly GCF_003946275.1). Lineage (GTDB taxonomy): Bacteria > Bacillota > Bacilli > Lactobacillales > Lactobacillaceae > Loigolactobacillus > Loigolactobacillus backii. The sequence continues at coordinate 78,149 of NZ_RHNQ01000001.1, read as the reverse complement.
TCTCGCAGTCATCATGTTAGTTGTCGGTTTAATCTTAGGATACGTTCTACGTAAGCAGTTTCTTGAAAAACAATTAGATGCTGCACGTACAACTGCTGATAGCATCATCGCTGATGCCAAAAAAGAAGCTAAAACAAAGAAAAAAGAAGCTCTTTTAGAAGCAAAAGATGAAAATCATCGCTATCGGGCCGAGGTTGAAAATGAGTTAAAGGAGCGACGTGCTGACGTCACCAAGCAAGAAAATCGTTTAATTCAACGAGAAGAAACTATTGACCGCAAGGATGATACGCTTGATAAGAAAGAACGTTCTCTTGAAGATAAGGAGAATAAAATCAGTGCGCGACAACAACTCATTGATGAAAAGCAAAAGGAAGTATCCTCGTTAATCGAGAAGCAACAGACAGAGTTGGAACGGGTGGCTGCACTTTCTAAGGATGATGCTCGTAAGATATTAATGGATCAAATGAAGTCAGATTTATCTGATGAACGAGCAGTTATGATTAAGGAAAGTGAAGATAAGGCAAAGGAAGAAGCAGATCGTAAGGCTAAGAGTTTAATCGCTTATGCTATTCAGCGCAGTGTTGCAGATTCTGTTTCGGAGACAACTGTTTCAGTTGTTAATTTACCTAATGATGATATGAAAGGGCGCATTATCGGTCGTGAAGGGCGCAACATTCGAACGTTAGAAACCCTGACTGGTATTGACCTTATTATTGATGACACTCCAGAAGCCGTTGTTTTAAGTGGCTTCGATCCTGTTCGGCGCGAGATTGCTAGAATGGCACTTGAAAAGTTAATTCAGGATGGTCGGATTCATCCAGCTCGAATTGAAGAGATGGTTGAAAAGTCACGTAAAGAAATGGATGAACGAATTCGTCAGATTGGTGAAAAAGCCATTTTTGATATTGGAATTCACAGTATGCACCCAGATTTAATTAAGATCTTGGGTCGACTCCACTTCCGGACTAGTTACGGTCAGAATGTATTGGATCATTCGATTGAAGTTGCCAAGTTAGTTGGAGCACTTGCTGCAGAACTAGGCGAGGATGTTACATTAGCGAAACGCGCAGGATTATTACACGATATTGGTAAAGCTTTAGACCATGAAGTTGAAGGATCACACGTTGAAATTGGTGTTGAGATTGCTCGTAAATACCATGAAAATGAGGTCGTCGTTAATGCGATTGCTTCCCATCATGGGGACGTTGAACCAACATCTGTTATTGCTGTTTTAGTTGCAGCAGGTGATGCTATTTCGGCCGCCCGACCAGGCGCTCGTTCTGAATCGTTAGAAAATTACATCCATCGCCTTGAAAAATTAGAGGCAATTACAAATAGTTTTGATGGCGTTAAGAATAGTTACGCGATTCAGGCTGGACGTGAAGTTCGAGTTATGGTTAAGCCAGACGAAATTAGTGATTTAGACGCTGTTGTATTAGCTCGTGATATTCGTAAACAAATTGAAACTGAATTGGATTATCCTGGGCATATTAAAGTAACTGTAATTCGCGAAACAAGAACAATTGAATATGCTAAGTAGGGTTAGTAGGGGTAGTGACGAAAGTATTTTTGTCATGGCCCCTATTTTTTGAATAGTGCGGTTAAAATTTAAACTAGGATATTTTTATTTAGGTTCCGATCCAGTTCAGTGAATAGCAGCTATAAATATTTTTCTAAAATTATTAGTTATTACCAGTCGGCGATTGGCTTTTTAAAAAATTGGTAAAATTAATTAATAATTGGCATGCTGAGGTGGCATATTTAGTGACTCGCGTTAAGATTTTTGCATTTAGAAAAATAATTTGAAATTTGCCATATCCAGTCGGACTACCAACTTCACTTTATTTAAACGAATATTAACTAGTTTAAGCTTGTGCAAAAAAATAGCAATTTGTATAATGAAGCTCAGTAGGTAGTGTAATTAGAAAGCGAGCGTACTTTATGTTCAACATTTTCGTCAAACTATTTTTAACTGTATTTATCGCCGCAGTCTTGACGCCAATTGTTCGGCGGATTGCGATAAAAGTGGGTGCCGTAGATGACCCTAATGCTCGCCGGGTTAATAAAATTCCAATTCCAACGATTGGTGGATTAGCGATTTTTATAGCCTTTACATTTTCAACGTTTGTTTTGCTGCGTGAGCAATTTCCAACACCTATCCTTTACAGTATCTTTTTAGGTGAAGCAATTATTATTATCACGGGTTTGTTAGATGACATGATCGAGCTTTCGCCGTGGCAAAAACTGACGGGAATGCTATTAGCTGCTTTGGTTATTTATTACGTCGCCCAAATTCGGATTCTAACAATTAGTTTACCGTGGATTGGGAAAATAAATCTAGGTATTTGGGGATTACCGCTAACCATTTTATGGATTTTAGCAATTACTAACGCAATTAATTTAATTGATGGGCTTGATGGCCTGGCAACCGGAGTTTCGTTAATTGCGCTACTGACAATGGGCCTAATTGCCTATTTCTTTTTAAACGTTGATAATATTGATGTTCCAATTATGATCTTTGCTTTAGTGGCCAGTTTGATCGGTTTCTTACCATATAATTTCCATCCGGCAAGCATTTTTTTGGGTGATACCGGGTCCTTATTCATTGGTTTTATGATTTCAGTTCTATCATTGCAGGGTTTAAAAAACGCAACCGTAATTTCTGTTGTTATGCCAGTGCTTGTTTTAGGCGTTCCCATCACGGATACTTTTTACGCAATTGTTCGGCGGTTATTAAATCATCGACCGATTATGGAGGCCGATAAACATCATTTACACCACCGCTTGATGCAGATGGGCCTAACGCACCGGCAAACGGTTATTGCGATTTATGGAATTGCACTAATTTTTTCATTAATTGCATTATTGCTACCATTATCTAGTTTTTGGGGATCAATTGCGCTAACTGTAGCCGTGCTGATCAGTTTAGAGATTTTTGTCGAAGAAATTGGGTTGATTGGTCCCAAGCGACAACCATTACTAAATTTAATCCGTTATATAATCCATAATAAATAAAAAACGAACTGTATTTCCGCAGAGTTTTAAAGTGAGCCTCCAAGATTGGACAAAAGACCAATCTTGGGGGTTCACTTTATTTTTGTTGGAAAGAGAGTTCGTTTTTTATTGTTTGAAGGGGACTTCATGGTAACGTGTGTGGCCTAATTTAAACGCAACCTGACCGCTGAGTAGGTTAGTGATGGCCATTTTAGTGGTCTCCACTTGTTCACTAGCAATTAGGATGATTAGGCTAACGTTAACGGTGTAGGCGGTATCAGCGACGGTTATGTGATTAGCTTCAAGGTAGTGTTCTAGGGCACCTTGTTGCTTGTAAGCAATTTGTACCTGTAGTTCTTGCTGCAAGGTTCCCTGGACTAACCCAATTGCTGCAGTTGCTTCAGACACCGAATGACTGTACGCGCGAATTAAACCACCAGCGCCTAGTTTAATCCCTCCAAAATAACGGGTGGTTACGGCAAGTGTGTTTGTCAAATGTTGGCGTTGTAAAACATTGAGCATCGGTGCACCGGCAGTTCCAGATGGTTCCCCATCGTCACGGCTATGTTGAATATCATCATGATCACCTAATACATAGGCACTACAGTGATGATTGGCCTTGTAATGTTCTTTCTTTATTTGTGTGAGAATTGCGTCTGCTTCAGTAGAATCCTTTATTCTGGCTAAATAACAAATAAAGCGCGACTTCTTAATTTCAATTTCGTGGGTGCCATTATGAGCAATGGCAACGTAATTTTTTAACATTTTTATGACTCCTTAAACGTAATTTAATATTAGAGGGAGGACTGTTAATGAATTGTGAAGCGTTATTCGGTCGTTTAGAAATTGTTGACCAAACAACTAGCAAGACCTGGCAGGATCTTTTTCCGGGATTAATCGTTCAACCGGCGATGTCACTTACTAATACTGTCGTCACTTGCCGGCGCTGTCAAGCACGATACAGTAAAAAAAGTGTCCAGTTACCTAGTGGCACTTATTATTGTCCAACTTGTTTATTACTGGGCCGCGTTTGTTCTAATGAGTACCTAGTTAGCCTTCCGGAAAAAAATCATTTTACAGGGCCAACGGAATTAACTTGGCGAGGAACGCTAACGCCAGCCCAAACCGAGGCGGCAGAAATGATCAAACAAATTTTCAAGCAGCACCGACAGCATTTATTGTGGGCTGTCACTGGCGCTGGCAAGACGGAGATGTTGTTTCCAGGATTATTTGCCGCGCTTAGTCAAGGTAAACGGGTAGCAATTGCTTCGCCCCGAATTGATGTTTGTTTGGAGTTGTTACCCCGTTTACAACAGGCATTTGCACAAACAGAAATTATGTTACTGTATGGTGATCAACCTGAACCGTATCATTACACCCAATTTGTATTGTGCACTACGCATCAATTACTGCGCTTTTACCAGGCCTTTGATGTCTTGGTTATTGATGAGGTTGATGCCTTTCCTTTTGCGCAAGATCAACAATTACATTTCGCCGTTCAGCAGGCGCGCAAAACAATAAGTGCCTGTTTGTATTTAACGGCAACACCAGGACCGGCATTATTGCAACAAGTACGAAAAGGGGTGTTAGGCCTCAGCTATTTACCACGGCGTTATCACGGTCATCCGTTAGCGTTGCCGCACCGTCACTTAGCCCTCAATTGGTATAAACAGTTAAGGAAGGGCCGATTGCCTTCAGTATTAAACCGTCTATTAAAAGACAAGGTTCAACGGCAGCAGTCTTTTTTGTTATTTGTCCCAAAGATTGCACTTTTAAAGCCGTTGGCACAGCTGCTGAGCAATAATTTTGCCAACTTGAAATTCACTACTGTTTACGCGGCCGATCCAAAGCGGGCCGAGAAGGTACAGGCCATGCGGCAGGAAAAACTAACGGCGTTACTCACAACGACTATTCTAGAAAGAGGCGTCACCTTTAAAAATATTGAGGTGATCGTTTTGGGTAGTGACGATAGCGTGTTTACGACTAGTGCGTTAGTTCAGATGGCAGGGCGTGTTGGCCGCCACCGTGATTATCCAACTGGCCGCGTTGATTTTATTTGTGCTGGTTACAGTTGTGCGATGAAGCAAGCAACTAAACAAATCAAGCAGATCAATCAGAAAGCAGGTTTTTGATGCGCTGTCTATTGTGCCAACAATCTTTTATTCAATCACTGACCTTAGCCGATATAATCTATTTTAGGGTTCTAACAACTTCACCTATTTGTTTAAACTGTCATCGTAAATTTTTACAAATTGAGCCTGATTTGGCCTGTTCTGGTTGTGGTCGGTTGCAGACGCGGCAAGGTTTGTGTCAAGATTGTTTGACTTGGCAAAAAAAGTACCCACAGTTACTTCATAACCGAGCCCTATTTACTTATAATGACGCAATGCAGGAATTTTTTAAGCAGTATAAAACAAGTGGTGATTATCAATTGAGTAATTGTTTTACCAGTGTTTTGGGTCAATTTCTCAAAAAAATGCCAGCCGATGATTACGTGCCGATACCGACTGATACTAAAAGCTATCAAAGAAGGGGTTTTAACCCTGTTTGCGGTATTTTCGGCAAGGTTGTTCCCCTTTATGAATGCCTGAACAAACGTGAATTACCGGTTAAACAGGCACATAAAAATCGCAGTGAACGGCTGGCAACGGCGCAACCCTTCCAGGCTAATATGGATAAGTGTCGGCCACTTGCGGGAAAACAAATTATTTTGTTGGATGATGTTTACACAACGGGGCGAACCTTATTTCACGCTCGAGATTGTCTTTTAAGGGCAGTTCCTAGTCTAAAAATAACAACCGTGACCTTGGCCCGTTAACCTAAAACCGACTTTTGTCCTACTCCTTTTTCCAAACATGCCGTAGTTTTGTTTAGGTTAAACATTGTTAATTGCAGCGCTTTCCATTATAATCAGTATATAAGCAAGGCATCAAGGCTTTTCGGCTTTGATCCTGTTTGCCCAGCGCAAACTTGCAAGTGAAAGGGGAGAAATTCTATGCTTAACTATAATGTTCGTGGAGAAAATATCGAGGTAACTGGTGCTATTCGAGACTACGTTGAAAAACGTTTGGACAAGTTGAATAAGTATTTTCCAAGTTCAGCTGATTCGCAGGCCCACGTTAACTTGAAAGTCTATCCCGATAAAACCGCTAAGGTCGAGGTCACAATTCCGTTACCTTATCTGACCTTGCGTGCAGAAGAAACTTCACCAGATTTGTATGCGAGCGTTGATCTTGTCACAGATAAGCTTGAACGTCAAATCCGAAAATATAAGACAAAGGTTAATCGTAAGTCCCGTGAAAAAGGGCTTAAGGATTTCAACCTAGCAAATTCTGATGAAGCGGCTGAGGATTCCTCCGATAATGCGGATGACAAACTTGATATTGTAAGAACGAAGCGTGTTTCGTTAAAACCAATGGATAGTGAAGAAGCAGTTTTGCAGATGAACATGTTAGGACACAATTTCTTTATTTTTGAAGATGCTGAAACAAATGGTACAAGTATTGTTTATAAGCGGCGTGATGGCCGTTATGGTCTGATTGAAACTGATGAACAATAAGTTGTTGGCATTCAAAAACGGAGTAGGAGAAATCCTGCTCCGTTTTTGTGCTGGTTGATTATTAATCTTTCGCAAGTAAAGCTATTTTCAAGCATCAATTTTCATGCTAAACTAGTAAGAGTATCTTTTTTGATTTATAAAGTTAACATTTGTCATACATGACAAGAAGGGACTTTACAATGGCAAATATTTTAAAGAACTGGGTCGAAAGCGATAAGCGTGAAGTCAAACGAATGGGCAAAATCGCCGATAAAGTTGAGGCCTTAGCGGATCAAATGGCCGCCTTATCAGATGATGATTTAAAGGCCGAAACTCCAAAATTAAAAGAACAATTAAAAAATGGTAAAACCATAGATGATATTTTACCCGAAGCATTTGCAACGGCCCGCGAAGCCGCGAAGCGTGTCTTAGGTTTGTACCCGTTCCGGGTTCAAATTATTGGTGGGATTACGTTACACGAAGGTAATATAGCTGAAATGAAAACTGGTGAAGGTAAAACTTTAACGGCAACGATGCCAGTTTATTTAAACGCATTAGCGGGTAAGGGAGTCCACGTTGTAACGGTTAATGAGTATTTATCTGGCCGTGACGCTAAGGAAATGGGCGAATTATATAATTGGCTCGGTTTATCAGTTGGTTTAAATTTAAATTCATTAAGCTCAGAAGAAAAACGGGCCGCTTATGGAGCCGACATTACTTATTCGACTAATAGTGAACTTGGTTTTGATTATTTACGAGATAACATGGTGGTTTATAAAGAGCAAATGGTTCAACGACCGCTTAACTTTGCGATTGTCGATGAAGTTGATTCAATTTTAATTGATGAATCCAGAACACCATTAATTATTTCTGGACAGGCCGAAAAATCCGCTGGCTTGTATATTCGTTCTGATCGTTTTGCTAAAACGCTTAAAGAAGACGATGACTATAAGATTGATTTACAGACGAAAACGGTCAGTTTAACCGAACAAGGTATTCAAAAGGCTGAGAAAAATTTTGGCCTAGATAATTTGTATGATGCAGATAATATGGCACTTAATCATTATTTAGATTCTGCCTTACGCGCAAATTATATTATGTTGAACGATATTGATTATGTTGTTCAAGATGGTAAAGTTATGATCGTTGATTCGTTTACTGGTCGTGTAATGGAAGGTCGGCGTTATTCTGACGGCTTGCATCAAGCAATTGAGGCCAAAGAAGGCGTTGAAATTCAAGATGAGTCTAAGACAATGGCCAACATTACCTACCAAAACTTTTTCCGGATGTATAGCAAACTATCTGGGATGACCGGGACGGCTAAAACAGAACAAGAAGAATTTCGTGAAATTTACAGTATGGAAGTTATCACAATTCCAACTAACCGACCAATTGCTCGGATTGATCAACCTGATTTACTTTACCCGACGCTGTCAAGCAAGTTTAATGCGGTTGTTGAGGACATTAAGCAGCGGCACGAAAAAGGTCAGCCAATGTTAATTGGGACGGTTGCCGTTGAAACGTCAGAACGTTTATCACGAATGTTAGATCAAGAGCACATCTCCCACGCCGTTTTAAATGCCAAGAATCATTTAAAAGAAGCCGAGATTATTATGAATGCCGGCCAACGTGGCTCGGTTACAATTGCCACTAATATGGCTGGTCGAGGAACAGATATCAAGTTGGGACCTGGTGTTAAAGAATTAGGTGGTTTGTGTGTTATTGGGACAGAACGGCATGAATCGCGACGGATTGATAATCAGTTGCGTGGTCGTTCTGGTCGGCAAGGTGATCCTGGTGAAACGCAATTTTATTTATCACTAGAAGATACGTTAATGCGCCGCTTTGGTTCTGATCGAATTAAGACGTTATTAGAACGGATGAAGGTTAGTGATGATGATGCGGTTATTCAAAGTCGGATGATTACACGACAAGTCGAATCCGCACAAAAACGGGTCGAAGGTAATAACTACGATACCCGTAAAAATACGTTACAGTATGATGACGTTATGCGTGAACAGCGTGAAGTAATCTATGGACAGCGGATGCAAGTTATTAATGAAGATGATTCATTAAAGTACGTCTTGGTGCCAATGTTTGAACGAACCATCAAGCGGATTGTTGAATCGCATACCCAAGGTGAAACTGACAAGTGGGATTTACAAGCAATTTACGATTTTGCCGTGAACGCAATGGTGGCTGAAGATACGATTAGTATGGAAGATTTAACTGGTAAAACAAGTGATGAAATTAGTGATTACTTGTTGGATCGTGCCAATAAAAGTTATGCTGAAAAAGAAAAACAATTATATGATCCTGCACAAATGTTAGAATTTCAAAAAGTTGTTATTTTGCGGGTTGTTGATTCGCATTGGACGGACCATATTGACGCCATGGATCAATTGCGGCAAGCTATTGGGCTACGAGGCTATGGGCAGATGAATCCATTAGTAGAATATCAATCTGAGGGCTATCGAATGTTTGAAGAGATGATTGCGGATATTGATTATGATGTGACGCGCTTATTTATGAAAGCAGAAATTCGCCAGAATATTAAACGTTAGCTTTAAGGGGAGTGGGTTAAAAGTCGGTTTTGGATTAGCTGTAGTTAGGCACGTGAACCCAGACTTTTGGCGCACGCTCTAGAGTAACGTTTGGAAACAATAAGAGGCTAGGGACTTTTGTCCCAGCCTCTTTCGCTGGAGGCACAAAATGGAATTAAGTGAAGGTAAGAAAATATTAGCGGGAATTAAAGCTAAATTGGCTAATTTTAGGGGGTCGCTTTGACCTCGACGCGCTAAACGAAAGTATCGGCGAAAATGAGGCACAGATGGCGGAGCCCGGTTTCTGGGATAATCAACAGGCCGCTCAAAAAGTGATTGATGAAACTAACCAATTGAAATCTAAATTTGATTCTTTTCACGATTTAGAGGCCGGTTACGAAGATTTAAGTGTTTTGGCTGAATTGTTAAGTGAAGAAGATGACGCCCAAATAGCCGCGGAATTTGAAACTAATTTAGGTAAGTTACAGGCCAAAATGCAGCAGTATGAATTAAGCCTACTTTTGAATGGTCCCTACGATAGTCATAATGCAATTTTAGAAATTCATCCAGGCGCCGGGGGAACGGAATCACAAGATTGGGGCGAGATGCTACTGCGGATGTATACACGCTGGGCCGAAAAACACTTGTTTTCAGTTGAGACCGTTGATTATCAAGCAGGTGATGACGCTGGAATTAAAAGTGTGACGTTACTCATCAAGGGGCATAATGCCTATGGTTACTTGCGTTCAGAGCGTGGTGTACACCGATTGGTTCGCATCTCACCATTTGATTCGGCCGGCCGCCGGCATACGTCATTCGCATCCGTTGATGTAATGCCTGAATTAGATGAAACAGTTAATATTGAAATTAACAGTGATGATTTACGCGTTGATGTTTATCGAGCCAGTGGCGCTGGCGGCCAGCACGTTAATAAGACGTCCTCCGCGGTTCGTTTAACCCACTTGCCAACCGGAATAGTTGTTGCAAGCCAAGCAGAACGATCACAGTTATTAAATCGACAGACTGCTATGAACATGCTACGGGCTAAGCTGTATCAGCGTGAATTAGAAGCCAAGGAAAAACAAAAGGCTGAAATTCAGGGTGAACAAGCTGATATTGGTTGGGGCTCACAAATCCGTTCTTACGTTTTTCAACCCTATACAATGATTAAGGATCATCGCACTAATTATGAAACTGGTAACGGTCAGGCAGTTTTAGATGGCGACTTGGATCCATTTATAAATGCTTATTTGCAGTTACAATTGCAGGGAGAAAATCCCAGTTAGTAGCTCGGCAAACATTGATGGAATGTTGTCCATTAGCACCTGGTATTTAGAAATAGAACTCAGTGTTACAACGGCAATTTTTGTTGTTGGGCTGAGTTCTATTTTTATGGTCAATCGTTCAGTCCAAACCCAATCTGATAGTAGGTGGCCTGAAACTAATTTTGGCACAAGAATGGGTATTGTCTAAAAATGCCAGCTTTCTTTTCAAACGCTGGCAATGTTATACTGACATTAACTTAAAAAGTGGGGTGTCGGTGAAATATGCAGATTGTTTCGGTTATTATGAGCTTACTTTGGCAACCTTTGTTATGGCTTGGTTTACTCAGTGGCTTTTTAGTGAGTTACTTACGGATAACAAAGGAACGAAGCTTATTTAGAATAGCGGTCGATAACCATTATCATGAGTTCCGTCATTTTTTCACTTGGGGTGTTCCATTTGGAATTGGCTTATCAATAGTTAGCTTACTGATTGGGTTTAGATTACCATTAATTTGGGTACAGCTTTATGAATTAATTGCCGGTCTGGTTTTATTGTTAAGTATTTGGCGGTTTGTACCACTTCTAGGGTTATTAGTCACCAGCTTAATCGTTATGCTGGTGGCCCCAGATGTATCTTCTCAGTTAGTGCCCAACGTACTCGTACTTTCGGGGGCAGCTGCTTTATTTACCGCGTTGTTAATCCACCGTTTAGGTGCGCAGACAGTTTCACCACGAATTCGTAAAAGTTCCCGTGGACGGCGGACTGGCTTTTTCCGATTACGGCAATTAGCGTTTGTACCACTAGTTATGCTAGTCCCAGTAAAAGGGGTAACCACTAGTGCTTGGCCAACCTTCCAATTTGGGGGTGGGCCTTACAGTTTGTTTATTTTACCGCTCTTTTTGGGCTTTTTACTAACGGTTAAGCACCAGCAAATTATGCTGGCTGTTAAACAAACGACGCAGTGGTATTTAATCGAAGGTGGCCTACTATTGATTCTTGGAATTTTGGGCCAATTCTTGACTAATTTGACTAATTTATTTTTAATTTTGGCAATTTGTCTAGAAATTGGCGGTCATATTTGGCGATACTTTTCGGCACGTTCTGGTTCAATTCATTATACCGAACCATTTGTGGGGATTAGTGTTTTAGGTATCCAGCCAGGCACACCAGCGGCCAAAATGGACTTGATTAAAGGCGATACAATCTTGGACTGTAACCATATTGCAATTAATGATGAGGATTCTTTCTACCGTGCTCTAATGACTAATCCAACGTATTGTCACTTGCGGATTAAGACGATTACTGGTGATATTAAAATTACTGAAACGGCAATCTTTGCTGATTCACCACATGAAGTTGGGGTCATTACATTTCCGAAAAAAGGTGTTTAGGATGCAACGAGTATTAGTTGTTGATGATGAACCTGCGATTGTTACGTTACTAGCCTATAATCTAAAAAAGGCTGATTACGCGGTTACAACCGCTACAGATGGTGTTACTGCTCTAAAGTTAGCGTCAGAACAACAATATGACTTTATTTTGTTAGATTTGATGTTGCCAGAATTGGACGGCATGGAAGTTACTAAGCGGTTACGCCAAGAAAAAATTCAAACGCCAATTATTATTTTGACGGCTAAAGATGACGAATTAGATAAGATTATTGGTTTGGAGTTAGGGGCCGATGATTATTTAACCAAACCGTTTAGTCCCCGAGAAGTTTTAGCACGTATGAAGGCAATCAATCGGCGTTTAAATCAACAGGCGGAAGCACAACAAGTGATTAAAATTGGTGAATTAGTTATTGACCCAGATAATTATACAGTTAGTCGAGGCGGGGTATCATTAAATTTGACGCCGCGTGAATACCAACTGCTCATCTATTTTGCGAAGCGGCAACACCGGGTACTTAGCCGCGAACACTTACTTAATGGTGTTTGGGGGTATGACTATGCTGGTCAAACGCGAATGGTTGATATTCAAATCAGCCATTTACGAGATAAAATTGAAATTGATCCTAAAACACCTAAGTATTTAGTCACGGTTCGTGGGTTTGGTTATAAATTGGAGGAGCCGCAGGATGAAACAAATTAGGCACTTAGGCGAATTGATATTAGGGGTGATTATTGTTGGTGTAACAATGATCATTCTTTTTTTAAACCAAAGTTATTTAGCTAGTCAAAAAAGGGACCTTAGTGATAAGGCCCAATTATTTCAGGGGCAAACGTTGACCCAAATGATGGCTCAGGCTAAACAAACTAATTGTCAGGTGCTGGTTTTCAACCGAAAAAATCAGTTGGTAACTTCTGCGGCCGGCGTCACTGCCAGAGAGGCACTTCCGGCCGTTTTACGTTACCAAACGACTGGTAAAAAGCAGGCCGTTGTTCAGACACGTCAACAAGATCGGCTGGCCTATTTGATGACTAAGCGCGATCAAACAATTTTATTATTACAACCAAAACAGAATTTGTGGGAACCGTTTTGGCCACATGCTGCTTATATAATTGGGGTCACGTTGGGTATGATTGGCCTAATTATTTTAGTGTTATTGGGTCATCATTTGGCCGTAGAACGGTCACTTAAACGCTTAAAACAACAATTACAACAAATCAGACATTCAGAAAAAATGGCACCGGCATTGCTCAAGCCAACGGATCGTTATTTTGACCTGGAACAACAAATTGTTCAGGTTAATGATGTTGTTGGCCAGGCAAAACGACAGGAATTGAAAAGGCAAACCGATTTCAATCAATTATTAATTCAATTGGCAGTTGGTGTTTTGCTTCTTGACCGTACTGGGCTAGTCGTGAACAGTAATCCGGCCAGTGCACAATTGCTGGAGACCAAGATCATTTCCCGGCCGCACCCGTACGTTAATGACATTCAGGATTACCACTTGAGTCGTTTAATAAAGCGTGCTTTGCGGGACCGAGAAACCCAGCACCAGGAAGTTACTTTAACCTTAACTAAGGAACAAATCGTAGACGTTCACGTTGTTTGGCTGACCGCAGATCGACTGGCAGTTTTGTTATATGACGTTACAGAAATTAAACAAATTCAGCAGATGCAACTAGATTTTGTTAGTAATGTGTCCCATGAATTAAAAACGCCAGTAACTGCGATTACTGGCTTCACTGAAACTTTATTAGCGGGCGCACAAAATGACCCGAAAGATCGGCAGGCGTTCCTACAAATTATTGCGACGGAAAGCCAACGTCTAACTAGTTTAATTCAAGATATTATTGCGTTGGCACGTGGTGAGCAACGACAACCTAAGTTGACTACATTTGACGTTCCAAATTTAATCGAGCAGTTGTTACCGGCGCTACAACCACAAATAGCTGCGAAAAAGATTCAACTTAAATTAGATTTAATGGCCGCACCGACTTTAAAAACGGACGCCAATCAATTTGAACAGATCGTTAAAAATTTGCTGGTTAACGCGATTAATTACAATCGTATTGGAGGACAAATTACGTTGACAAGTCGTTTAATTTCTGCTGGTTGGCAGCTTAAAGTTTGCGATACCGGGGTCGGCATTGCTAGCGCTGATCAGGCACGTGTTTTTGAACGTTTCTACCGGGTTGATAAAACACGTAGTCGGGATACCGGTGGCACTGGCCTAGGCTTAGCAATTGTTGCGGCGTTGGTCACCGGCCTAAGTGGCACAATTAAGCTACAAAGCCAGCTTGGTGTCGGTAGTTGCTTTACAGTTGTACTACCAAATGAAGAAGCCGGTTCAGAATGATTAAGTTTTGGATTTTTCACAAAGGTATTTTATTTTAGGCTTATTAGTTTAGTGTAAACGTCTTCTAAAAGTGGAAACTGCGGGTTATCCGTAATGTTATAACTTCAACATTACGGATAACCCGCAGTTTTGTTTTTTTGGAAGGCGTTTATTTTTTTGAATAAAATCGAAACCAAAGTTTATTTAGTCACAGGCATTTTTCTTGCTTTTACCTGTCCAGATAAGGTCCAATTAAGCTGGAAGATAAATACCAATTTACACAACCTTTACATTAGAAGTGTTTTATTTTTACGTCCATTGGCTAAACTATAAAATGGATAGGGGGGGTAATTGTGAAGAAAAAGATCTTGACTGCCGCGGCGCTTTTAATCAGTCTCGTTGGTTTGACGGCCTGTCAGAAGCAATCAAGTGGTGAATCAATCACTGCCGTTGGTTCTTCCGCCTTGCAGCCGTTGGTTGAGGCGGCTGGTGAACAGTACAGTAACGATCATTTAGGTAAGTTTATTAATGTTCAAGGTGGTGGCTCTGGGACTGGGCTCAGCCAAATTCAGGCTGGAGCAGTTGATATTGGTAATTCTGATGTCCATGCTGAGGAACAAAATGGTGTTGATGCAAAAAAATTAGTTGATCATCGTGTTGCAGTTGTAGGAATCACCCCTGTTGTTAACAAAAAAGTTGGTGTCACCAATTTAAGCTTTGCCCAGTTAAAAGCAATTTTTACGGGGCAGGTTACTAATTGGCAGCAACTTGGCGGTGCTGACCTACCAATTGTTTTAGTTAATCGTGCTGCTGGTAGTGGCACACGAGTTACCTTTGAAAAATGGGTTTTGCAAGGAAGTCAGGCCAAGCAGGCGCAAGAACAAGATTCAACGGGAATGGTACGGCAAATAGTGGCCGCAACCCCTGGTGCAATCAGTTACCTTGCATTTTCTTACGTGGATAAGTCAATTGCTGCGGTTAAAATTAATCACGTTGCCCCAACGGATGAAAATGTTTTAACGAATAAATGGAAAATTTGGTCTTACGAACATATGTATACAAAAGGGAAACCAACGGGCCTAACTAAAGATTTTATTGCTTACGTTTTGAGTCCTAAAATTCAAGAAAAAGTGTTACCACGTTTAGGTTATATTTCAATTTCACAAATGAAGGTTGAACGGGATGTATCGGGTCACGTTACAAGGAGGTCATAAGATGGATCCAATTCGCGAAAGTTTATTAAAAAAATCGCGCCAAAGTAAAGTTGAACGTTTGGGCAAGTTAGTGAGCTTCTGCTGTATTACTTTAATTGTGCTTATTGTTTTAGCTATTTTTTACTTTGTGGCTTCCCGGGGACTGGCAACCTTTTTTCACGATAAAGTTAATCTAATTGATTTTTTAACTAAGGATGTCTGGAATCCAAGCGTAAAAGATGCTCGTGGATTACCTGAGGTTGGTGCGTTACCAATGATTGTGGGTTCCTTTTTAGTGACGATTTTGTCTGCCTTAGTGGCAACACCCTTTGCAGTTGGTGGGGCCATCTTTATGACCGAGATTTCACCGCGGCGTGGGATGCAAATTCTGAAACCAGTGACTGAATTATTAGTTGGGATTCCATCAGTTGTTTACGGCTTTATTGGTTTATCGGTAGTTGTTCCTTTCGTGCGTGGAATCTTTGGTGGTACTGGCTTTGGTATTTTAGCGGGAACCTTTGTCTTGTTTGTCATGATCTTACCTACCGTAACTTCCATGAGCGTTGACGCACTGCAAGCAGTACCACGTTATTACCGTGAAGCATCGTTAGCCTTAGGTGCAACCCGTTGGCAAACCATTTATAAGGTTGTTTTACGAAGTGCAACCCCGGGTATCTTAACGGCAATTGTTTTCGGCATGGCCCGGGCATTTGGGGAGGCTTTGGCCGTCCAAATGGTTATTGGTAACGCGGCCTTGATGCCGCATAATTTGGTTTCACCGGCCTCAACTTTGACAAGTGTACTAACGATGGGTATTGGTAATACAATTATGGGCTCACTCCAAAATAACGTTCTCTGGTCACTGGCCTTATTATTACTATTAATGTCCCTGGTCTTTAATCTGCTTATTCGCTTCATTGGTCGGAAGGGGGCGTTAAAGAAATGAACGTCAGACGACAAGATAAAATCGCAACAGTTGTCCTTTACCTAATTTCCGGAACAATTATTTTAATTTTGGCCGCCCTACTACTTTATATTTTGGCCGCTGGCTTACCCCACGTTTCTTGGCATTTTTTAACTTCCCCAGCCCGCGCGTTTGAGGCCGGCGGTGGTATTGGTATTCAGTTGTTTAATTCGTTATACTTACTTGTTTTAGCAATGTTAATTTCAATGCCGGTTTCCTTGGGTGCAGGTATTTATTTGTCAGAATACGCTAAGAAAAATTGGCGCACAACTTTTGTTCAAACGGCAATTGAAATTCTTAGTTCGTTACCATCAGTCGTTGTTGGTCTGTTTGGTTTCTTGATTTTTGTTGTTCAGTTTAAGTTTGGTTTTTCAATCCTGTCGGGGGCACTGGCACTGACGTTCTTTAACTTACCACTACTGACGCGAAATGTAGAAGAATCATTAGCTAGCGTTCAGGGTAGTCAGCGTGAAGCGGGTTTAGCACTAGGGCTATCCCGCTTTGAAACGGTGACGCGGGTTATCGTCCCTGAAGCATTACCAGGTATTACCACGGGAATGATTCTTGGAGCTGGGCGTGTTTTTGGTGAGGCGGCGGCCTTGATCTACACCGCAGGACAAAGCGCACCGGCACTTGATTTTAGCAATTGGAATCCGTTTTACATTGCTAGTCCCTTAAATCCATTGCGACCTGCCGAAACACTGGCCGTTCACATTTGGAAAATTAATTCAGAAGGGATTATGCCTGATGTTGCGGCGGTTTCGGCTGGAGCCTCTGCGGTATTGGTGATTGTAGTCTTACTTTTTAATCTCAGTGCACGTTGGTTTGGAAAATGGTTATTTAAGAAAATGACCGGAGGCGATTAAGCATGCAAAAATACGATGTAACCAAAACCGCGATTAAAACTTTTTCGCAACCAGAACACGAGATTGCCTTACAGACCAATGATTTACACGTTTATTATGGTGATCATGAGCAGATTAAGGGTGTTGCCTTACAGTTTGAACGGTATAAGATTTCGGCAATCATTGGTCCTTCTGGTTCAGGAAAATCAACATACTTACGGGCGCTAAACCGAATGAATGATGAGATTCAATCTGCGAAAGTTACTGGTTCAATTATGTACCGTGATTTGGATGTGAATTCTCCGCAGGTTGACGTTTATGAAATGCGCAAACACATTGGAATGGTATTTCAACGACCGAATCCATTTGCAAAATCGATTTATGATAACATTGCTTTTGCTTTGCGGCGTCATGGAACAAAGAAGAAAGCGGCATTAGACGAAATAGTAGAAAAAACATTACAGCAGGCAGGCCTTTGGAAAGAGGTTAAGGATAGTCTATCTAAAAGTGCCTTGGCCCTTT
Organism: Loigolactobacillus backii; assembly: GCF_003946275.1. Taxonomy (GTDB): domain Bacteria; phylum Bacillota; class Bacilli; order Lactobacillales; family Lactobacillaceae; genus Loigolactobacillus; species Loigolactobacillus backii. Next base: position 60,560 of record NZ_RHNQ01000001.1, on the reverse strand, counting down.
CTGGTGGGCAGCAGCAACGCCTATGTATTGCGCGAGCGTTAGCTTTGAAACCGGATATCTTATTACTTGATGAGCCTGCTAGTGCCCTTGATCCAATTTCCACCAGTGTTGTGGAAGATACCCTAACGCAATTAAAAAAGGATTACACGCTAATCGTTGTGACCCATAATATGCAACAGGCCGCCCGAATTAGCGACTATACCGCGTTCTTTTATGACGGTTACGCTTTGGAATATGGTGCGACAAATCAAATCTTTACGCAGCCAAAGCTTAAGGCAACTAATGATTATATTTCGGGACATTTTGGTTAATTTAAGTACCACATAAGGTGTCTAAAATGGAGGGGTGTAGTTAATGGCCACTATTATTGAAACCAACGACACACATTTATACTACGGAAAAAAAGAGGCACTAAAGGGAATTAGTATGGCTTTTACTGCCAATGAGATTACGGCATTAATTGGCCCCTCTGGTTGTGGTAAATCAACACTGCTCAGAACATTGAATCGAATGAATGATTTGATTCCTAACGTTACGATAACTGGAAAAATCACCTTAAACGGGCAGGATATTTACGCGCCGGAAATGGATATAGTAGAATTAAGAAAAGAAGTTGGAATGGTTTTTCAGCAGCCAAATCCATTTCCTTTCTCGGTTTACGATAATGTTGTTTACGGGTTACGTTTGGCCGGTATTCGTGATAAAAGACAGTTGGATGAGGCCGTTGAAACAAGTTTAAAGGCGGCTTCGGTCTGGGAAGAGACAAAGGATGTTTTACATCAAAGTGCTCTGGCTTTATCTGGTGGCCAACAGCAACGTGTTTGTATTGCCAGAGTTTTGGCCGTTAAGCCGGACGTTATTTTACTTGATGAGCCGACCAGTGCCTTAGATCCAATTTCGAGTTCAAAAATTGAAACCATGTTACTGACTTTGAAAAAGGACTATTCAATTATTTTAGTAACGCATAATATGCAACAGGCCGGCCGAATATCGGACCGAACGGCGTTCTTTTTAGATGGCCGCTTAGTTGAATATACCAACACAACAAAATTTTTCACAAATCCAAGTAAACAAGAAAGTGAAGATTATATTTCTGGTCGTTTTGGTTAAAAATAGGATTGCAGCAAAATGGTCGGTCGTTAATATCGTCTAGAGGAACAGTTTCACGTTTAAATAAAAATGGACCTTAAAAATTGAGGAGGAGTCAATAATGCGCGAAATTTTTGGCAGCGAGTTACAAAAGCTACACACGCGTTTTTCCGAAATGGGAATGATGGTTAATGAAGCAATCTACAATGCTGTTAAGGCCTTTGTCGACCATGATCGTGAATTGGCACAAAATGTAATAAACAATGATAATCAAATTAATGCACGGGAAGTTGATCTTGAACAACGAAGCTTTGAAATGATTGCTTTACAGCAGCCGGTAACCTCTGATCTACGAATGATTGTGACGATTATGAAGGCAAGTAGTGATTTGGAACGAATGGGTGACCATGCCGTTAGTATTGCACGGTCGACAATTCGTGTAAAAGGTAATCCCCGTGTTCCAGAAATTGAAGCAGATATTGCAAAGATGGCGCGTTTTGTTGAGAAAATGGTGGCCGCTATTTTGGACGCCTACGTTAAAACGGATGCTAAAAAGGCAAAAAAGATTGCCGGTCAGGATAAGAAAGTAAACCAGGCCTTTCAGGATATCTACACGGATTGCATTAAACAAATGCAGCAATCACCAGAAACTGTTGTTGGCAGTTCTGACTACATGATGGTGGCCAGTTATTTAGAACGAATTGGTGATTACGTGACTAACTTGAGTGAATGGATCATTTATTTAAAGACCAATAAGATTGTTGAATTAAATAACAACGATAATGAAAGAATGTAGTGTAAACGGTGAAACAAATTGGTGTCAACCAAATTGTTTCACCGTTTTTATTAGCACAAGTGTTTGCCGGTGTTTTAGACCAACTGCTTAGCATAAAATCCAACTTAGGCCCTATGTTTTTTGGAACGGTTCAAGCGATAATAGACTCATAGCAAAAAGAAGTCATGCTTAAGGAGGCTATTAGCCATGAATGAACGTGAACGAATTTTAGACCTAGTAAAAAAAGGAATCATCTCAACTGACGAAGCTTTGAGCTTATTAGAAAATAGCGCCAAAGATAAAAGTACCGCAGAGCAACAGGCGACAACGAAGGTAACACCAGAGAAATCAACTGAGGAACAAACAACAGATAAAAAAGATGAGCAGGAACAAGATGAATTAGCCAATGAGGTTGAAGAACTTCAAACTAAGACACAACAAATTAATGAACAACTAACCCAGAATGCTCGTGATTTAAAGACCCAGCAAGAACACTTGCAGGTTCTGAACACAATGGAAGATTTAGAAACACTATCCACCGAAAAAGTTCAGGATCGGGATGAAACAAAAGAAAAGATTGGCCAATTAGAAAGCAAGCAGGCTAATTTAAGCGATGAAAAGCGCCACTTACAACACGAACTTGCTGCAAAACGTCACGAACAACGTGATAAAATTAAAAATCACCTGGCCGATAAGCTTAATTTAGGTGACGAATGGCGGGACAACGCAACGGACACTTTAAACCAAGTGGGCGAAAAAGTTGGTGAGGCCGGCAGTCAGTTTGGTCAGTTCATTAAGGGCACGGCGCAAACGATTATGGATAACGTTGACTGGAAAGACGTTAACATTAAGGTGCCTGGTATTGCGACAACAAAATTTGAACATGAATTTAATTACGCCGACACAACCGCCTCAATCTTAGATGTTAAGGTTGCTAACGGGGACGTTAAGCTGAAGACCTGGGACGGTACTGACATTAAGGTTAGTGTTAGTGGTAAGTTGTACGGTAAGATGGCAGATGTTAGTCCGTTAGAGAATTTCTTACAGCGGAGCGAGATTGCTATCGATGCAGATGTTTTCACCTTTAAAGTGCCAAATAAGCGAATTCAGGCCAATCTAACCTTCTACCTACCTAAGCGGACCTACGATCACACCACAATTAAATTATTAAATGGTGATGTTGATCTAACCGATTTTGAGGGTGAAGATTTATATATTAAGAGCACCAATGGCCAGATGACATTTACCGGCGTTAATGCCTCAATGCTTGAAGTTGAGGGGGTTAATGGTAATATTAAGGTAAATGGTGGTCGTTTAATTGATGCCTTATTAAATACAATTAACGGTGAGGTTAAATTCATGAGTAACGCTGAGTCAGTAGAATTAACCACTGTTAATGGTGAAGTTAAGGCCACTGTCAATGAAACAACGTTAACTAAGTTGGTTGCCAGCTCTGTTAATGGTAACGTCAAAATTGCCTTGCCAGAAGATCTGGCAGTTACGGGCCAAACCAAGTCACGTTTTGGTGCAATCAAGTCACGCTTAAGCGAAGTCACGGTAACTAATGAACGGCATAATACCGGTAATTCAGTTTACGATTTCGAACGTGACCTTAGTACACCACCGGCAAAGTTAACTTTAAGTACAACTTCAGGGAATATTTTGTTAAAGAACACTAAAGCGTAGTTTAGATGATTAAGGAGTGTAAATGATGCAGGCAAAAAGATTAGTAAAATCAAACAACCGGATTCTAAGTGGCGTTTTAGGAGGCATTGCGGACTATTTCAATTTAGATAAGACATTGGTTCGCTTGATTTATGCTGCTGCGGGGCTACTCACGGGCGTTGTGCCTGCTGTTGTTATTTACCTCATTTTAGCGCTTGTCATGGCTGATGATCAGACCTCAAAGCAGACAACGACTAATCAAAGCCATGATGATGATTGGAGTGATTTCTAATGATGTTTTTACTATTACTATTATTGGGCGCAATGATGCTCTTCTTTAGTCCAGCAATTGCACTTGTTTTATTGTTGGTCTTGTTGCTTTGGTTGCCGTTACGATTTTTAGCCGTTCCAATTTTATTAATCGTTATGTTCCATTTAGTAACAAAGAAGAATCATCATAATTATCATCATCGCCACTATAATTGGCGGCAAAGTAATTACCGCACGCAACCACATTCGGCTAACCGGGAACGTAAGGCGGCCCGAGATGTTAAAGTAGAAGACGACGACTGGAGTGATTTTTAATGGGTTTTTGGCAGCGAATTTTAGTGAATGCCATTATCTTTTTGGCAATTGCTGGCTTTTTCCCCAACGCCCTTTTTGTTTCTAGTATTTGGATGGCCATTGGTGCTAGTTTAGTTCTGGGGATTTTGAATGCCTTGGTTAAACCTATCCTGACATTTCTTTCGCTACCCATCACATTACTAACATTGGGTCTATTCAGTATTATCATCAACGCAATTATGTTGCGCCTAACTGCCTTTTTCGTTGGCAGTGGCTTTGCTTTCAGCAGCTTTAGTTCAGCAATACTAGTTGCGATTGTTATTTCACTAGTTAATATGATCATTAGTAGTCATTTTGGTCGGGCAGCATAACTAAAAAAATAGGTAGTTGAGACAAAATATATTTTTGTCCCGGCTACCTATTTTTTTGATTATTAGGGGGACGTTTAGGCTAAATTAGTTAAAAAGATTCTGAACAGAAGTTGTTTTTGAATGCGATTACTTTTGACATAACGTCTTTTAGTTTGTATGTTGAACCTAGTAAGTACAGTCTTTGAATAGTAATTCATTAGAAAAGCAGTGCAGGGACCATGTGGCAATGTTAAAATAAAGAATATTGTTGTTTAATTACTTTTTATGATAGGAGCAATTGTAATGGTTGAAAGTGTTAAAGTTAGCGAGCTTGTTGACCGTGCTAAACTCAAGGTTTACGCGGGCCAAGAATTTTTAGAGCAGCGCGGCATTACGGTCAGTGATATTTCCCGGCCAGGCTTAGAATTAACCGGTTATTTTAATTATTATCCCCACGAACGAATTCAATTGTTTGGTCGAACTGAGATTTCTTTTTTAAAAAAAATGACGCCTGAAGAGCGATTAATGATTTTTAGAAAAATGGCTGCTAAGGATACGCCGGCGTTTGTTGTCTCCCGTTCATTACCGGCACCAGATGAATTGTGTCAGGCAGCAGGAGACGCCAAAATCCCGGTATTGGGATCAAAACTTGCGACGACGCGCTTATCAAGCCTAATGACCGATTATTTAGATGGGCGCCTAGCTGAACGGCGGTCAATTCATGGTGTTTTGGTAGATATTTACGGAATTGGCGTATTAATTACTGGCGATTCAGGAGTTGGTAAAAGTGAAACTGCTTTGGAACTAGTTAAGCGGGGCCACCGTCTAATCGCTGATGATCGCGTTGAAGTTTATGAACAGGATGAACAAACTTTAGTTGGCGAAGCACCGGCCATCTTACGCCATCTGCTTGAAATTCGTGGAATTGGTATTATTGATGTCATGAATTTATTTGGTGCGGGGGCAGTTCGTAGTGATACACCAATTCAACTAGTTGTTCATTTGGAGACTTGGACGCCCGAAAAGAATTTTGATCGGTTAGGTAACGGTGAAGAAGCAATGCAAATCTTTGACGTTACGCTACCACGGGTTACGATTCCGGTTAAAACTGGGCGTAATTTGGCAATTATTATTGAAGTTGCGGCGATGAATTTCCGAGCTCGAGCAATGGGTTATGATGCAACCAAGACGTTTGAATCTAATTTGAATCAGCTCATTCAAAAAAATTCTGCAGTTGACGAAGCAGCAGATGCAACGCCAAATACACCAACAACTAAACCAAGTGGTGATGTTAGTTCAAAACCGAAAACGGATGAAACAAAGAAGGGTGGTGCTGACGCCTAATGTTGGTAGCCGCGTTAAATCCTATCGCTTTAAAATTTGGACCATTTGAGATTCATTGGTATGGCGTGATTATTGCAACTGGTGTAGTTTTGGCCGTTGTGTTAGCAATGCGTGAGGCCGATCGCCGCCAAGTCTCTTCAGACGATCTATTTAATCTTATTTTATGGTCCTTGCCTTTTGCTTTAATTGGGGCCCGGCTTTATTATGTCCTTTTTGAATGGCCGTATTATGCTGCTCATCCTGGTGAAATCATTGCGATTTGGCACGGAGGAATGGCAATTTATGGTAGTTTAATTGCAGCGGCGATCGTTTTTTACGTGTTTTGTCGACGGCATCAGTTGCCGGTTTGGTTAGTGCTGGATATTGCCGCACCAACCGTTATTTTAGGGCAAGGTATTGGTCGCTGGGGAAACTTTATGAATCAAGAGGCCTTTGGTGCACAGACATCACTTACATTTTTGCAGGGATTGCACTTACCTAATTTCATTATCCAACAGATGTTTATTAACAGGGCCTACCGCCAGCCCACTTTCTTGTATGAATCAGTTTGGGACTTGCTTGGTTTCGTTGTGATTATGAGCTTACGCCATCGTAAAGGACTATTTAAGCAGGGCGAGGTTTTCCTGCTTTATGTTAGTTGGTATGCGTTTGGCCGTTTCTTTATTGAAGGAATGCGAACGGATAGTTTAATGCTCTTTAATCTGCTTCGAGTTTCACAACTGCTTTCACTGATTTTCTTTATTGGTGCAATTGGTTTATGGATTTGGCGCCGCTACAATGACCCACTACTGGTTGATTATTTGGCTGGCAATCAAAAAAAGTAAACGGTTTAAGAAGGAGTTTTTAACGTTATGACAGAAAAAATTGCGGTACTTGGTGCCGGTTCATGGGGGACTGTTTTAGCAAATTTATTAACGGAAAATGGTCACCAGGTTTCACTCTGGGCTAACAAAGAAAAGTTAGTTACGGAAATTAATCAAGAACACACAAACGTTCATTATTTACCAACGTTTAAAATTAATCCTAAAGTGGTAGCGACACTTAGCCTTGCTACTGCCTTGCAAGACGTTGATTTAATTTTATTTGTAGTCCCAACGAATGCAATTCGCGAGGTGGCAAAAAAGGTCGTTACCGTTTTAAATGAAACCGGACGTAAGCCACTGATTATGCACGCCAGTAAGGGTCTGGAACAGGGAACGCATAAGCGCCTATCACAAGTGTTAAGCGAGGAGATTCCTGAAAATGAACGGCAGGCGTTAGTCGTGTTATCGGGTCCCAGTCACGCTGAGGATGTTGCTAATCGTGATTTAACCTCAATTACGGCGGCCTCCGTCGATCTTGAGGCGGCTAAACGAGTACAACAATTATTTATGAATGATTATTTTAGAATTTACACCAATGATGATGTCATTGGTGTCGAAATGGGGGCGGCCTTAAAAAACGTCATTGCAATCGGCGCCGGTGCCCTGCACGGGTTAGGTTACGGTGATAACACGAAGGCTGCTTTAATAACCCGGGGCTTGGCCGAGATCAGTCGCTTAGGGGTCGCTTTTGGTGCTAAGCCACTGACCTTTATCGGGCTATCCGGCGTCGGCGATCTAATCGTTACCTGTACCAGTGTTCATTCCCGTAATTGGCGGGCAGGCAATCAATTAGGCCAGGGACAATCGCTAGAAACAATTTTAAAGAACATGGGAATGGTTGTTGAAGGTGTTTCAACAACCAAGGTTGCCCACGAACTTGCCCAACAAAAAAATATTGAAATGCCGATCACTACGGCTATTTATCACGTTCTATATGAACAGAAGAATATTCGCGATGAAATCACTTGTTTAATGCAACGTGAAGGAAAAATGGAAATGGATTAGCATTGTAGCAAGTGAGCGTTTGGAAAAGTTCTTGTAGCACATTTACGCCAAATTAGTTAGGAAAACACTAACTAAAAATGATTTTAAAACACAACCTAAATTTAATTTAGCCGGGTGGTTGACATTTTATCTCAGGTAGGTTAATTTGACGGTGAGGTTTATTTAAGTTAGTTAACGCAGAATAATTTATTTTTTAAATAAAGGAGTCGACGTAATGGGTGAGGTTATCTCATTTCAGCCTTCATGTGAATTTTACTTTAATTTAGGAATGACAGCTTTTTCAAAGAATCGCTATAAAAAGGCAATTGTTTACCTTGAACGGGCTCAAACGTTAGCACAAACTGATGATGATTATGTCTTTGCTAATTGTCAGTTAGCGATTTGTCTCCAGTATGATAATCGTTATAATGAAGCAATTTTACAGTTAGAGCAGCTAAATAAGCATTACGGTAAGAATCATCCCGAAATTCAGTATTTCTTGGCCAATTGCTATGCCTTTATGAACCAGTTTGAAGATAGCTTTCAGTGTGTTCAAGGGTACCTCACAAGCGGTCAACAGGAATTTAAGACGGAAGCCATGGATTTACTATCCCAATTAAGGACTGAGCTTGGTAACTTTTAGTAAGCAAACTATTAGACTTTCTGAAAGCGACGGCGTATGCTTAATTTCAGAATCTAAATGACGGGGGTTGTGACCATGACAAAAAAAGCTGATATCATTGTAATCGGTGCTGGTCCAGGTGGTTTAACGGCCGCACTTTATGCATCACGATCAAATTTATCGGTTATTATACTTGACCGCGGGATTTATGGCGGGCAAATGAACAATACAGCTGCAATTGAAAATTATCCAGGCTTCAAGTCAGTTCTTGGGCCTGATTTGGCACAAAAAATGTATGACGGCGCAACTCAATTTGGTGCGGAGTACGCTTACGGTAACGTTACCGGAATCAAGGATAATGGCGACGTTAAGCTAATCAGCACTGATGATGGTGATTATGAGGCCAAGGCCGTTGTTATTGCAACTGGGGCCGAACACCGTAAATTAGAAATTCCTGGCGAAAATGACTATAGTGGCCGGGGCGTCTCCTACTGTGCTGTTTGTGATGGTGCGTTCTTTAAGAACCGGGAAGTTGCTGTGATTGGTGGCGGTGATTCTGCAGTTGAAGAAGGTCTGTATCTAGCTCAGTTGGCCTCTAAGGTAACAATTATTCATCGCCGGGATCAATTACGAGCACAAAAAATTATGCAGGATCGTGCTTTTGCTAATCCTAAGGTTAATTTTATCTGGAATGCTAATACTGAGGAAATCTTAGGTGATGATCAAAAAGTCACCGGTGTTCGTTACACCGACAAAGTGTCCGGCGAAGCACACACATTACCAGCTAGTGGGGTCTTCATCTACGTTGGGATTAATGCTTTGACGGATAGTTTTACTGATCTAGGGATTCTCGATGATGCTGGTTGGGTAGTTACGGATGATCACATGCGTACTAAGGTGCCTGGAATCTTTGCCATTGGTGACGTTCGGCAAAAGGATCTACGGCAGATTACGACATCAGTTGGTGATGGCGGTATGGCCGGTCAACAGGCATACGCCTACATTCAGGATTTAGCGGCTAAGGATAAAGAAACAATTTCCTAAGGCTTTAGCTAAGGGAGTAGGATAAAAGTCGGTTTTAGGTTTACTGCGTAACGTAGGCTAATTATGGTTACTGGATTAGGTACGTGACCCAGACTTTTGGCGCACGTTCTAGAGTAATGATCGAAAATAGTAAGCGGCTAGGGCTTTTTGTCCCAGCTGCTTTTAATTTGCGTAAATTTACTAAATTAGGTATTGAAGAATCTAACTGGAAGTTGGTTAAGCCACGCAACTGATTATTAAATTTTGAGCAATTAATGAAATTATTCTGAGCTTTTTAGAGTTGTTTTATAAAAGCGCTGCCTTTTGTAGTATACTAATTATTGAATTAAAGATCCGACGTGGGGTGACCACGTAAATTTTAAATAAGGATTTAATGACTTTAGGAGGTACGTTTTAATGACATGGCAGGATACGTACAATACTTGGAAAAATTACACACGTTTGGACGCTGGGCTTAAAGCTGAACTGGAACAAATGGCCGGTGATGAGGCTAATTTGAAGGATGCTTTTTATGCACCAATGGAATTTGGTACAGCAGGTATGCGTGGTGTAATGGGCCCTGGGATTAACCGGATGAACATTTATACGGTTCGGCAAGCAACTGAAGGCTTAGCGTTAATGATGGACACCTTAGATGCTAAGACAAAGGCGCAAGGGGTCGCTATCAGCTTTGATTCACGTTACAATTCTGAGGCCTTTGCGCATGAGGCCGCTCATGTTTTGGGCGCTCATGGCATTCCATCCTTTGTATTTGACGCGCTACGGCCTACGCCAGAACTATCGTTTGCTGTTCGTAATTTAGGTACCTACGCTGGTATTATGATTACTGCCAGCCATAACCCGAAGCAATATAATGGCTATAAAATTTACGGCCCGGATGGTGGTCAGATGCCACCAAAAGAGGCTGATTTAACAACTAGTTATGTTCGTAAAGTAACGGACCTGTTTGCAATTAAAACGGTTAGCGAGCATGAATTACGGGCTAAGCACTTATTAACTCTCATTGGTGAAGATGTGGATGAAGCTTACTTGGCTAATATTAAATCCGTTACGATCAATCAAAAATTAATTGACGAAGTTGGTAGTAAGATGAAGTTGGTTTATACACCACTTCATGGCACTGGTAAAATGTTAGGCGAGCAAGCTTTGCGGAATGCTGGTTTCAGCCAATTTCGTTTAGTACCAGAGCAATCCATTTACGACCCAGAATTTGCTACCGTTGCTTACCCAAACCCTGAATTTCCAGAAACATTTGATCTAGCAATTGCCTTGGGTAAAAAAGAGGACGCCGACATGTTGGTTGCTACTGATCCTGACGCCGATCGGCTGGGAACGGCGGTGCGCCAACCAGATGGTGAATACCGCTTGTTAAATGGTAATCAGATTGCGGCCTTAATGCTTGATTATATTTTACGAGCTAATCAGGAAGCCGGAACCTTACCTAAGAACGCGGTTGCAATTAAATCTATCGTTTCAACTGAGTTGGCAACTAAAATTGCTGAACACTACGGTGTTGAGATGATTAATGTTTTGACAGGTTTCAAATTTATTGCTGAAAAGATTAAAAATTATGAAGAAGACCATAGCCATACTTATATGTTTGGTTTTGAAGAAAGCTACGGTTCATTGATTAAACCATTTGTTCGAGACAAAGATGCCATTCAGGGTGTTCTTTTATTGGCCGAAATTACGGCTTACTATCAAAAACAAGGTAAAACACTATATGATGGCTTACAAGATTTGTTTAAGCAGTATGGTTATTTTGCTGAAAAAACAATTTCACAAACTTTTGCCGGGGCTGAAGGCGCTGGTGAAATCAAGGCACTAATGACTAAATTCCGGGAAGAACAACCTGAAAGTTTCAATGACGTTAAGGTTACTGCTTTACAGGATTTTCAAAATCAAGTAACTAATTTTGCGGATGGACACACTGAACCTATTAAGCTACCAAAGTCCAACGTGCTTAAATATTTGTTGGCCGATGGGACTTGGATTGCCATTCGTCCTTCAGGAACTGAACCAAAAATTAAATTCTATGTTGGGACGGTTGGTACTAGTGAAGAAGATGCTCAAACTCGTTTAACGGCATTTGAGCAAGCATTAACTGCTTTTGCGGCTAAATAAAAATAAAAGTGGTGTGGTTATTGCACGTTTTAATGAGTTAAAACGGTGATATAACCGCACCATTTTTGCTACTTAACTTGAAATTTAACCAGAAGAAACTGTAAAATAAGAGCAATTTAATAGCCGGAAGGACTGATTGATTATGGGAATGCATCAATATTTACAAAGCCTAAGTAATTTAGAAACAATTCAACGAGCGCCAGGATATTTTAAATTTGAAGAGCATTCAGTGGCCGCCCATTCGTTTAAAGTTACTCAAGTGGCGCAGATGCTCGGTGATATTGAAGAAAATGCCGGTCAAACGGTTGATTGGCGTTCATTATACGAAAAAGCATTGAACCATGATTATACAGAACGCTTTATTGGTGACATTAAAACGCCGGTGAAATACGCAACACCAGCACTTCGCAAAATGTTAGCGGAGGTTGATGACAACCTTACTGAGAATTTCATCGTTAATGAAATACCGACCGAGTTTCAGGAAGCTTACCGGCGCCGACTAGGTGAAGGTAAGGATGATACATTGGAAGGACGAATCTTATCAGTTTCTGATAAAGTAGATTTATTGTATGAATCCTTTGGTGAGATTCAAAAAGGTAATCCCGAAACAGTTTACACTAATATTTATCGGGAAAGTCTCCGGACAATTGTTAGATTTTCGGATATGGCAAGCGTTCAGTATTTTATTAATCAAATTTTACCGGATTTATTGGCCGAGCAATTTACTAATCGAGAAAAATTACGGCAAATAACGCAGCAAATTATGCAGGTTAAGTAAGCGAGCAAAGCTATGGCGAAAATATGTTCGGTGTGATAGAATATAGACACTAATTTGATTGTAGAGAGTGGAATGAAAAGGTGATGATTACGCTTAAAGAGGCCTCATCTTTTTGCAGCGAGTTTATAAATGGTTCGATATATTTTATAAATAGCTGGCCCACTCTCTTTCGTTTGGTTTGGAGACCATGTTTCCAGGGCGCGAATTAAGCGCTGGGAGAATGGAATATCCACCGAAAATAGGATTTTGTGGTCACGTAAAATAGACATATAGGTAATGAGGAGGTGCCATGTTTCCAGGGTGCGAATTAAGCGCTAGGAGAATGGACATCATCCGAAAATAGGATTTTGTGGTCACACAAAATAGACATAGGTAATGAGGAGGTCACTTACTTGATTCAACGTGAAGAACATCGTGATTTTGATTTAGTTTCACCTTATCAACCTGCTGGTGATCAGCCACAGGCAATTAAACAATTGACTGAGGGAATTGAAAATGGTGAAAAGGCTCAGATCCTATTAGGGGCAACCGGGACTGGTAAGACGTTTACAATGAGTGAAGTGATTAAGAATGTTGGAAAACCGACTTTGGTGATAGCCCACAATAAAACTTTAGCTGGTCAGTTATACGGCGAATTCAAACAATTTTTCCCTAATAACGCGGTTGAATATTTTGTAAGTTATTATGATTATTACCAACCAGAAGCCTATGTACCGTCAAGCGATACGTACATTGAAAAGGATTCTAGCATTAATGATGAAATTGATAAATTACGCCATTCGGCAACGAGTTCACTATTAGAACGTAACGATGTGATTGTTGTCGCTTCGGTTTCTTGTATTTTTGGTTTAGGCAGTCCGGATGAGTATCGTGATCACGTTTTATCATTGCGAGTTGGCCAAGAATTGGAACGCAATGAATTACTGCGCCGTTTAATTGATATTCAATTTGAACGTAACGATATTGATTTTCAGCGGGGACGTTTTCGTGTCCGCGGGGATGTTGTTGAAATTTTTCCAGCTTCCCGGGATGAACGGGCGTTACGAATTGAATTCTTTGGTGATGAAATTGATCGTATCCGTGAAGTAGATGCGCTAACTGGTGAAGTTGTGGGTGACCGCGATCACGTGGCCATATTCCCGGCAACTCATTTTATGACCAACGATGAGCAGATGGAACACGCAATTGTTAGCATTGAGGCCGAGTTAAAGACGCGTTTGAAGGAGTTAACCGATCAGCATAAATTATTGGAGGCGCAGCGACTAGAGCAGCGGACCAATTATGATATTGAAATGTTGCGCGAAATGGGCTACACTTCCGGAATTGAGAACTATTCTCGCCACATGGAGGGTCGAAAAGCTGGTGAGCCACCGTATACATTAATTGATTTCTTTCCCAAGGACTTCTTGATTATGATTGATGAATCTCACGCAACGATGCCGCAGATTCGGGGGATGTATAACGGTGACCGAGCTCGGAAACAAATGTTAGTTGATTACGGTTTTCGGTTACCAAGTGCGCTGGACAACCGACCACTAAAACTAAATGAATTTGAACAGCACGTTAATCAAATTGTTTACGTTTCAGCAACACCTGGTCCGTATGAGTATTCGCAAACGGATCACGTCGCGGAACAAATCATTCGACCAACTGGACTGTTAGATCCTAAAATTGAAGTTCGGCCAATTATGGGTCAAATTGATGATCTTGTAGGCGAAATTAATAAGCGTGTAGAGCGCCATGAACGTGTTTTTGTAACAACCTTGACCAAGAAAATGGCGGAAGATTTAACTGACTATTTGAAAGAATTAGGAATTAAAGTTCGTTATTTACACAGTGATATAAAAACGTTAGAGCGAACACAGATTATTCGTGATCTACGTTTGGGCAAATTTGATGTTCTGATTGGTATTAATTTATTGCGGGAAGGAATTGATGTTCCTGAAGTTTCGCTGATTGCCATTTTAGATGCCGATAAGGAAGGTTTCTTACGGAGTGAACGCTCACTGATTCAAACAATTGGTCGTGCTTCACGAAATGTTGATGGGACTGTCATTATGTACGCTGATCGGGTTACTGATTCAATGCAAGCGGCAATGGATGAAACTAAACGGCGACGAACCACCCAAGAGAAGTTTAATGAGGTCCATCACGTCACACCAACGACCATTGTTAAGCCAATTCGTGATCTAATTTCACCAACGAAAGCGGCGAAGGACGATCACCAAGAAACTGGTGCCATTAAAGGACCAGATTTTACGGATATGTCAAAGAAAGAACAAAAAGAAATGATTGGTCGGCTTGAAGAGCAGATGAAGGCCGCCGCCAAGAAATTAGATTTTGAACAGGCAGCAACTTTACGGGATACAATCTTAGAACTAAAAGCAGCAATTGAATAAATTTTAGACAATCGCAATCGGATGACCTTTGTTTGGCACGTTCATTTGCGTTTCAACTTAAAATTAGTCCTAAGAACTGAGGAGGAAAATTTATTGGCAAATGATAAAATTATCATTCACGGCGCTCGTGCGCATAATTTAAAGGATATCGACGTTACTATTCCCCGGGATAAATTAGTCGTCATCACTGGTTTATCGGGTTCAGGGAAAAGCTCACTTGCGTTTGATACGCTTTATGCAGAAGGACAACGACGCTATGTGGAAAGTTTATCGGCCTACGCACGACAGTTCTTGGGTCAAATGGATAAACCTGACGTTGATTCTATCGATGGATTAAGCCCAGCTATCTCAATCGATCAAAAAACAACCTCAAAGAATCCCCGGTCGACAGTTGGAACCGTTACGGAAATTAATGATTACCTAAGGTTACTGTGGGCACGGGTTGGCCATCCCATTTGTCCTAATGATGGGACAGAAATTAGTAGTCAAACCGTCGAACAAATGGTCAATCGAGTATTAAACTTACCAGAAAAAACGAAATTACAAATTATGTCACCAATTATTCGGGCCAAAAAAGGCCAACATAAAAAGGTCCTGCAGCGAATTCAAAAAGAGGGCTATGTCCGCGTTAAAATTGATGGTGAAATTTATGATATTAGCGATGACATTGAGCTGGAAAAGAATAAGAAACACGATATTGATATCGTCATTGACCGAATTGTTGTTAAGGCCAGCGCACGCTCACGGCTATTTGATTCATTCGAGGCGGCGTTGCGGTTATCTGATGGGTACGCAACGGCGGACATTATTGGCGGCGAACCGATCATGTTTTCTGAACATTATGCGTGCCCTTACTGTGGCTTTACGATTGGCGAGTTGGAACCGCGGTTATTTTCATTTAACGCACCTTTTGGGGCCTGTCCCGAGTGTGATGGTTTAGGGGCTAAATTGGAAGTTGACGAAGATTTGATTGTGCCTGACCCAACGTTGACTCTAAAAGCGGGGGCAATTGCACCGTGGAACCCGATTTCATCCCAGTATTACCCCCAGATGTTGGCCCAGGCCGCAGCAAGTTTTGGTATTGATATGGAAAAGCCATTTAATAAGTTACCTGAAGAGCAGCGTAATTTAGTTTTATATGGTGCTGGTGACCGAACGTTCCATTTTCATTACGAAAATGATTTTGGTGGAATTCGGGATGTTGACGCAACCTTTGAAGGCGTCGTGAATAACGTTTCTCGACGTTACCGCGATACCAACAGTGACTTTACACGGACACAGATGAGGCAATACATGACGGAATTAACTTGTCCCGTTTGCCATGGTTACCGGTTAAACCCGCAAGCACTTGCCGTTAAAGTAAACGGTAAGCATATTGCTGAGGTTTCCGAATACGCGATTAATCGTTCCTTAGAATTTTTCCAAGGATTAAAACTAACTGAAAAAGAGTTAACTATTGCCAAACCAATTCTTAAGGAAGTTACTGATCGATTGAATTTCTTGAAAAATGTTGGTTTGGATTACCTTAATTTAAGTCGTTCTGCTGGAACCTTATCTGGTGGTGAAGCGCAACGGATTCGCTTGGCTACCCAGATTGGTTCGAATTTATCCGGTGTTTTGTATATTTTAGATGAACCATCAATTGGTCTCCACCAACGAGATAACAATCGCTTAATTAGTTCATTAAAATCAATGCGGGATCTTGGTAATACGTTAATTGTCGTTGAGCATGATGAAGACACTATGCGCGCCGCGGACTATCTATTAGATATTGGCCCGGGAGCGGGTGAAAATGGTGGCCGGGTAATGGCGGCCGGAACCCCTAAAGAAGTTGAGGCTAATCCCAAGTCACTAACCGGTCAATATTTAGCTGGTAAAAAGTATATTCGGTTACCGGAAGAACGCCGTAAAGGTAACGGTAAAAAAATTCGTTTGACCGGTGCTGCCGAACATAACTTGAAGAATATCACCGTTGATTTTCCGTTAGGCGATTTTATTGTCGTCACTGGGGTCTCTGGATCCGGTAAATCAACCTTAGTAAACAGCATTTTAAAGCGTGTTTTAGCGCAAAAATTAAATCGAAACAAGCAAAAACCAGGTAAATATAAATCAGTGGCGGGTGTGAAAAATATTGATAAGATAGTTGATATCGATCAAAGTCCAATTGGGCGAACTCCCCGGAGTAACCCGGCCACTTACACCAGTGTTTTTGATGATATTCGGGATCTCTTTGCCCAGACTAATGAAGCCAAAATGCATGGCTATAAAAAGAATCGTTTCAGTTTTAACGTTCGCGGTGGTCGCTGTGAAGCCTGTAAGGGTGATGGGATCATCAAAATTGAAATGAACTTTCTGCCCGACGTTTACGTGCCCTGTGAGGTTTGTCACGGTAGTCGCTACAATTCGGAAACGTTAGAAGTTTTGTATAAAAATAAAAATATTTCGGATGTTTTGAATATGACGGTTAATGAAGCCTTGCCGTTCTTTGAAAACATTCCCAAGATTCGACGTAAGTTGCAGACTATTGTTGATGTCGGGTTGGGCTACATTACTTTGGGCCAGCCGGCAACCACTTTATCTGGTGGTGAGGCACAACGAATGAAGCTGGCTTCTGAATTACACCGGCGCCAAACGGGTAAGACTTTTTATATTTTAGATGAACCGACAACTGGCCTACATTCAGATGATATTAACCGGTTATTGGCCGTGTTACATCGACTTGTGGATGCTGGCAACACAGTTTTAATCATCGAACACAATTTAGATGTTATTAAAACGGCCGATTATTTAATTGATCTAGGACCTGAAGGCGGTGCGGAAGGCGGTTATGTTGTTGCAACTGGAACGCCTGAAAAGATCGCCGAAACTGATGCAAGTTATACTGGTCAATATTTGAAGCCAATTTTAGAACGTGATGCAAAACGACCACGTTTTGATGTCAACTCGCTAAAAACTAAAAAGTAGGGTTTAAAAATAGTAAGGACACTGTTGTCGTTAAAATTGTGCTTTTAGCCAATTTTAATTATTCCAGGGGTTCTTACTTTTTTTGTAGTTATTTTATGGTTAACAAAATAAGAAATATACACAATAAGGGGTATATACTACTTTTTTATGAATAATTATATAAAAAAGTTGCATTAAACTGAATAAGGGTATATGCTAATATCATCGTAAAGGTTAGAAACTAATGAAAGCAAAATAAATAACATTAGAAACTGGTGGAAACCAAGTAATAACCTAATTATTTTTAACGTTAAAGGAGTAGATAATTGATGGCAAAGGAAAAAATTGTTTTAGCATATTCAGGTGGACTTGATACGTCAGTTGCAATTAAATGGTTGATCGACAAAGGGTACGATGTGATTGCGACTTGTATTAATGTTGGTGAAGTTGGCAAGGACATGACTTTCATTAAAGAAAAGGCCTTAAAGATGGGGGCAATTGCATCTTATACATTGGATTGCCGCGCCGAATTTGCAGCCGATTACGCTTTAATTGCTTTGCAGGGACACACTTTGTATGAGGGTGAATATCCCTTGGTTTCTGCGTTGTCCCGACCATTGATTGTTAAAAAATTAGTTGAAGTGGCACATAAAGAAGGTGCAACGGCCATTGCCCATGGTTGTACGGGTAAGGGTAATGATCAAGTTCGGTTTGAAGTTGCAATTCGGGCCTTGGCACCAGAAATGAAGATTGAAGCACCAGTTCGGGATTGGAAATGGTCACGGGAAGAAGAGATCAATTATGCTACAGAACATAATATTCCAGTGCCAATTAACCTAGATAGCCCTTATTCAATTGACCAGAACCTTTGGGGCCGGGCCAACGAGGCTGGTGTGCTTGAAGATCCATGGGTAACGCCACCCGCTGATGCTTACGCGATAACTAATGCTGTTGAGGACGCACCAAACACACCGGCGACCGTTGAAATTGGTTTTAAACAGGGTGTTCCAGTGACCCTAGATGGTGAGCAATTAAATTTAGTTGATTTAATCGCTAAATTAGACAAGTTAGCTGGCAAACATGGTGTTGGGCGGATTGATCACATTGAGAATCGTTTGGTTGGGATCAAATCCCGTGAAGTTTATGAAGCACCTGCAGCAATGGTTTTAATTAAGGCACATAAGGCATTAGAAGACCTCACTTTTGAACGTGATTTGGCTCATTTTAAACCAACAATTGAAGGTCAAATGACTAATACCATTTATAATGGACTTTGGTTCTCACCGCTTTTCAAGGCAATGGTTGCTTTCTTAAAGACAACACAAAAGGTTGTTACGGGGACAATTCGGGTAAAGCTATATAAAGGAACCGCCACTGTTGAAGGACGTAAATCACCATATTCTCTGTACGATAAGAATTTGGCTACTTACACTTCTTCTGATACCTTTGACCAAGACGCTGCTGTAGGCTTCATTAAGTTATGGGGCCTACCAACTCAGGTTTATACTCAGGTTCAGGAAAAAGCAAAAGATTAAAAGCAGTGCAAAAAGAGTTGGGAGTATCGTGAACTTATCCTAGCTCTTTTTTGTTGGTTCAACTATTATTAACAGTAGTTGGTGGTTTAATTTGGCTCGTTTTTTCATTAAAATCACACTAAGATAGATTTAAGTACGATTTTTATTATTCAGTAATTTGAAAATAGATTAAGCGAAGTTTGTAAGCTACTTTAAGGTAGCTGAGTATATTTTAGGAGGATAACTATGGCAGAAAATCATCAATTATGGGGTGGCCGTTTTACAGCGGAACCAAGTAAATACGTTCAGGCGTTTGGTGCTTCGATTGATTTTGACCAGAAAATGGCAGCAGAAGATTTAATCGGTTCATTGGCGCACGTAGCGATGTTAAAAAAGACCGGGATTCTTAAGGCTGACGAGGCCGACCAAATTACAACTGGACTGCACCAATTGCAGACCAAGTTGGCAGCCGGAGAGTTACATTTCTCCATTGAAAATGAAGATATTCACTTGAACCTAGAGAAATTATTGACCGATTTAATCGGTCCTGTGGCCGGTAAGTTACATACGGCTCGTAGTCGTAATGACCAAGTTGCTGTTGATATGCACCTCTATTTGAAGAAACACCTTAATAAAATTTTGCCGCTCATTAAGCAGTTACAAGAAACAGTTGTAAAAAAGGCGGCGGATAACGTTGAAACGTTGATGCCTGGTTACACCCACATGCAACACGCGCAACCAATTTCTTACGCGCATTATTTATTGGCTTATTTTGAAATGTTCAGGCGCGATTATGATCGTTTTGAATTTAATTTAAAGCACACGGATATGTCACCGCTTGGTGCTGCGGCGTTGGCCGGAACAACTTTCCCGACTGACCGGGACTATACCGCCGAACAATTAGGTTTTGGGGCCGTATACCAAAATAGTCTCGATGCAGTCAGTGATCGTGATTTTATTTTAGAATTTCTCAGTAACTGTGCGCAATTAATGATGCACTTGTCGCGCTTTTGCGAGGAGATTGTGCTTTGGGATAGTCAAGAATTTCACTATTTGGAGATGGATGACACCTATTCGACGGGTAGTTCGATTATGCCGCAAAAAAAGAACCCAGACATGGCCGAATTAATTCGTGGTAAGACGGGGCGAGTTTACGGTGATTTAATGGGTCTCCTAACGGTTATGAAGGGGTTACCGTTAGCTTACAATAAAGATTTTCAAGAGGACAAGGAAGGTATGTTTGACGCGGTAACCACAGTCGAACAATCACTGACGGTCTTTAACGGGATGTTGGGAACTTTAAAAGTCCAAAAAGAACAGATGGCCTACGCAACCACCCATGATTTTGCTAATGCGACTGAATTGGCGGATTATTTAGCAAGTAAGGGGTTACCATTCCGGCAAGCACACGAGTTAGTTGGGGAGCTAGTGCTGAAGTGTTTAAAGGAACATAAATACTTAAAGGACGTTAGTTTGGCCGATTATCAAGCAATATCGCCATTAATTCAGGAAGATATTTATCTGGCACTTGATCCAAAGACCGCGGTTGAACGCCGTAATTCTCTAGGTGGCACTGGATTTAAACAAATTAAGCGCCAAATAGCTGCGGCTAAGGCGCTACTTAAGATGGATTAGTCGTGCCCCTAGATTTTTGGCGCACGTTCTAGAGTAGTGTTTGGAAATAGTGAACGGTTAGGACTTTTGTTATGGTCTCCTTAAAAGTATTTGCAAGCAAGGAAAATTAATCTTTCCCCAATGCTAGCTGCATTTATTTATCTGATTCGATGTGCCTTGTCGAATCAGATTTTTTTGGTTAAAATTGCACTTTTACACAGAAACCACTATCATTTAACTAACTTGAAAGGGGTGTTGAAATTGTTTAGTAAAAAACGTCAATGGGGTTTTGATTGGTCAGAGTTAATTACAGGAATTATCTTTTTGATTGCTGCTTACTTTGTTACCGTCGCACCACGACTTGCTTTGTCGAGTATTGTTATTATTTTTGCAATCAGTGCAATTGTGCGTGGGGTGACCACCTTATCGAGTTATCAGGCCATGCGTGAAACCATTGGCCAACTTGCACGGGTTAGTCTAGTAATCGCAATTTTGGATATCATTGTCGGTTTTATCTTCTTGGCGCACATTACAACTGGTGTGCTGCTATTAAGTTACTTATTTGCTTTTTGGTTCTTGATTGATTCGATTAATGGGCTTATAACGGCGCGACATCTACGACTATTTGGTGCCGGCTATTATTGGTTATCGGTGATTCTTAATATTTTAGGCATTATCGCCGCGCTTATATTAGTTTTAAATCCGCTATTATCAATGGTTTCACTTAGTTTCATGGTAAGTATTTATTTTTTGATTTTTGGGTTAAATTATTTAATGATTGCCTTTGCTCGAAAGCAGTAGGATTAGTTACTATGCATGACACGCCCGGTATGTTAATATTGGAACATGCAGATGAATTAAAATTTGAGCGAATTTAAAGAGGAGCGTTAAAATGGCTGATGCACTAAATTTAGTTGTTATTACTGGTATGAGCGGTGCAGGCAAAACCGTTGCAATGCAGAGCTTTGAAGATTTAGGCTATTTTTGTGTCGATAATATGCCACCGGGTTTACTTCCTAAATTTTGGGAACTGGTTAAAGAATCAGGTAAAGTCACTAAGATTGCCTTAGTGATTGATTTGCGATCACGTGCTTTTTACGATGAAATTAACGATATGTTGGCTAATTTGGACAACACTAGTTTTGTCACCACTAAGATTCTTTTCCTAGATGCTTCCGATGAAGAGTTAGTTTCCCGGTACAAAGAAACACGGCGCTCACACCCACTGGCAATGGAAGGCCGACTAATGGACGGCATCTCCAAAGAACGTGCACTACTGAATGAGATTAAGCAGCGGGCACAGTTAGTTGTGGATACAACCACTTTAACGCCCCGGGAATTACGCGAGAAATTATTTGAGAATTTTAAGTTAAAAGATGTGGCGACTTTTCATATTGAAGTTATTTCGTTTGGTTTCAAGTACGGGTTACCAATTGATGCCGATATTGTGATGGATGTCCGTTTTTTAACCAATCCTTACTACGTGCCCGAATTTAAACCGTTAACTGGATTAGACGAGCCAGTTTATAATTATGTTATGCAACAGCCTGCTACTGAGGAGTTTTATGAACGGTTTAGCGGACTCTTGCACACAATTATGCCTGGTTACCAAAATGAAGGAAAAACGAATTTGACGATAGCGATTGGCTGTACAGGCGGACAGCACCGTTCTGTTGCCATTGCCAAGCGGCTAGGGGCTGATTTAGGTCAGCAATACGCCGTGGAAGTCACCCACCGTGACGTTAATAAACGAAAGGAAACGGTGAATCGCTCATGACAAAGCACATTACAAATTATCGACAGCCACGAATTGTGGTGATCGGTGGTGGAACTGGTTTACCAGTTATCCTCAAAAGCTTGCACAAGCTCAACGCTGATATCACGGCCGTTGTCACCGTTGCAGATGATGGCGGTTCGTCGGGTATTATTCGGGATTACGTTAACGTCGTTCCGCCAGGTGATATTCGTAATGTGTTGGCGGCTTTGTCGAATTTACCACAACTTTATTTGGATATTTTTCAGTACCGGTTTAATAGTAATGACTCATTTCTGGCTGGTCACGCAATTGGTAATTTAATTATTGCGGCGTTGTCAGAAATGAAATCAGGAATCTTCGACGCAGTTCAGGAATTGTCAACGATGATGAAGATTGACGGGCACGTGTATCCAGCTAGTAATGACCCCTTGATTTTGAACGCTCATTTTTCTGATGGCAGCGATATTGCCGGCGAGGCGGAAATTACCGGTGCCGGTAAACAAATTGAACGTGTTTGGGTCACTTCAGCGCTAGGACAGAAAAAGCCTCACGCCGTTAAAGAAGTGATCAATGCAATTATGACCGCCGACATTGTTGTTTTAGGTCCTGGTAGTTTGTTTACAAGTATTTTACCCAACTTAATGATTGAGAATGTTGGAACAGCAGTTAAACAAACCAAGGCGCAGGTTGTCTATGTTTGTAACATTATGACGCAAAAAGGTGAGACGGAGCATTTTACGGATGCTGAACACGTTCGCGTTTTAAACCAACATTTAGGCGCTAATTTTGTTAATACGGTATTGGTTAATACCCAGCCTGTTCCAGACAATTATATGGATCACCAGAAGTACGATGAGTATTTGGTCCAGGTGCAACATGATTTTCACGGCCTACGTGAATTAAGTTGTCGCGTGATTTCGGACGATTTTTTAAAGTTACGTGATCATGGTGTTTTTCACGACGGCGATAAGGTAGCTCATGAGCTACTTCATTTAGCATCGCAGCCTTCTGAGGTGATAAAATGAGTTCTTACGCTAGCGAAGTAAAGAAAGAACTAACAACGCTTGAAGTGCACCGGGAACACGCCCGGGCGGAGTTAGAGGCCTTAATTCGAATGAATGGTTCATTAAGTATTTTTAATCACCAATTCATTTTAAATGTACAAACGGAGAATCCGGCAATTGCCCGGCGAATGTACACACTGTTAAAACAAAATTATGCAGTTGAAAGTGAATTAATTGTTCGCCGCAAAATGAAGCTCAAAAAAAATAATCTTTATATTGTCCGGTTAAAGCAGGGAACGAATAAAGTTTTAAATGATTTGCATATTTTGGATGGCATTTCAACGCTATCAACGTTGCCATCATTAGAGGTCCTTAATTCTGAACAAAAAATTCGTTCTTATTTGCGTGGTGCTTTTTTAGCTGGCGGTTCAGTGAATAATCCCGAAACAAGTCGCTATCACCTTGAAATTTACTCACTTTATGAAGAGCATAATCAAAAGGTTGCTGCTATGATTAATCAATTTGGCCTAAATGCTCGAACGACAGAACGACGGGGCGGCTTTATTGTTTATCTTAAAGAGGCAGAAAAAATTGCCGATTTTTTACAGTTGATAGGTGCAACGAATGCAATGCTTAAGTTTGAGGATATCCGGATTGTTCGTGATATGCGAAATTCAGTTAATCGCCTAGTTAACTGCGAAACGGCAAACCTTAATAAAACCATTGATGCGGCAACCCGCCAAGTTGAGAATATTAAGTATATTAGCGCGGTTGCTGGTTTGGATAGTTTGCCGGCTAAATTGCAAGAAATTGCGGTTTTGCGGCTGGGCAATCCCGATATAACGTTGAAGGAGCTAGGGGAAATGGTGCCTAGTGGTGCCATTTCTAAATCGGGCATCAACCATCGTTTACGAAAACTAAATGAAGTAGCGGATAATTTACGGCAAGGTAGAGCTGTTTCTTAATTAAAAAAGCGTGAAGTAAGGTACCATCTTGTGCTAGTCCACTGACTAACTACAATAATGGCACTTTATTTCACGCTTTTTATAGTAGCAACTTTTCTAGGGGCCAATCAATGACCGCTAACTTTATCAAGTTGGTCTAGAGTAAAGTTCGGAAATAAAAAGAGGCCAGGATTTTTATCCCGGTCTCCAATTAGTTAATGCTTATTTTTGGTTGACCATAATGCTGTCAATCAAACCGTAATCCTTAGCTTCTTGAGCGGTAAGGTAATTATCGCGGTCAGTATCTTTTTGAATTGTTTCAATTGGTTGACCAGTTGCATCAGCCAAGATTTGGTTCATCCGTTTGCGTGTTTTTAAGATTTCTTGGGCCGCAATTTCAATTTCAGTTTGCTGACCTTGAGCGCCACCAGAAGGCTGATGGATAAGTACAGTCGAATTTGGTAAGGCAAATCGTTTGCCCTTAGTACCAGCGGCTAATAAAACACTAGCCATAGAAGCTGCCATGCCCATTGCAATTGTTTGTACATCTGATTTTATAAAATTCATTGTGTCAAAAATTGCGAGGCCGGCGGTAATAACGCCACCTGGCGAATTGATGTAAATGGAAATATCCTTTTCTGAATCTTGTGCATCAAGGAAAAGAAGTTGAGCAATGATGGAGTTGGCCATCTGGTCATTAACTTCACCAGAAAGCATAATAATTCGATCCTTCAGAAGGCGAGAGTAAATATCATAAGAACGTTCGCCTCGTGAAGTTTGTTCAATGACTGTAGGTACTAACATAGTGTGACCTCCTAAGTGAATAATAGATTTCGATATAATTTTAGCACTCAATTAAGTGTAATGCCAGTTTAGTACATTGGTCAAAAAAGGTCAAATGATTTAACGCTAATTTTTTCTAAAGCAATGACGTTGTACCACAGGTAGAGAAAACGTATAATAATTACTAATGATACAACTCATTTTTAATTTTGGGTAATAAAAAAGCTGCCCGTAAAGGCAGCTTAACTGATGCGCCTGGAGGGAATCGAACCCCCATCTCAAGAACCGGAATCTCACGTGATATCCATTACACTACAGGCGCATAAGCAACACAGAATATTCTACCGGAATTATCCTCAAAACACAAGGTATAATCTAAAAGAATGTTGGGAGGAATTTTTATGCCGTTAAAACAGGCGATGAGCCAACAGCAAAAACAAGTACAAAAGCTTGTTATGACCCAGCAACTACAACAGTCAATCCAGATGCTACAGTTTAGCGTAGATGGGTTACAAAAGTTTCTTGAACAGAAAAGTCTCGAAAATCCATTGATTGAACTCAAGGCTGATTACTCTGGGGGAACAACTGCGAGTTCACTGACTGGCAATCGGACTGATAACTATATGAACGCAATTCCGGACACACCATCGTCATTGTTTGATTATCTGCTCCAACAAGTCCGGTTAACTTTGCGGGATACACCGCTGCGGGATCTCGTCTTATTTTTATTAGAGTACGTTGATTCTAATGGCTATTTAAAAATCTCCTTGGCCGACGCAACGGAAAAAACTGGCGCCGATCAGTTGCAACTCTTGGACGCTATAACTTTATTGCAACAACTTGATCCGCCTGGTGTTGGCGCACGTGATCTTCAAGAATGTTTATTATTACAGATTCAGGAAGATAATACTGCACCTAATTTGGCGTATATCGTTTTGGAGGAGAGTTTTAACGACTTCGTTGACCGAAACTGGGATAAAATTGCTAAGCGCTATCAAACAACGTTGGCAGAAGTTCAACATATTCTTGATTATATTCAGACACTGTCACCAAATCCAGGAGCCATTTTTACGCAAAATCAGAATAATTATATTATTCCCGATTTGTTGGTTCAAAAAGAGGCTAACAACCGGCTGAGTGTTAGGCCAACGCGTTCAGGAAGACCCCGATTAATGTTTCAACAACATTATTTTAACCAAATGGTACGGACTAAGGACCAAGAAGTAACCGACTATATGAAGGAAAAGAAACAAGAATTTGATTGGTTAAAGCGAAGTTTAGTGCAGCGTGGTGACACTATCTTACGTGTTGGTCAGGTTATTGTTCAACGCCAAATCGATTTCTTCTTACGGCCAGATCATCCGCTGCAGCCACTAATGTTACGGGATGTTGCGCAGACACTAGATTTACATGAATCAACGATTAGTCGTAGTGTGAATGGTAAGTATTTGCAGGCCGATTTTGGCGTGTTCGAACTACGCCATTTTTTCTCAAATGCAGTTGGTGGATCGGTGGGGGATCAATTTTCCGCCGATAATGTTCAACAACGGTTAAAACAATTGATTAACGCTGAGGATAAAAAGAAGCCATTGTCAGATCAAAAGTTAGTAAAACTTTTGGAAGAAAAAAATATTTCAATTTCCCGCCGAACCGTCGCAAAATATCGTGAAAGTCTTGGAATACCGTCATCTTCAAAAAGAAAACGGTTTTAAAAAAATGGTAATTTTTGAAGTGGTTTTTAAGCTAAGAATTATCGTTGCTAGAACCTTGCATTCATAATCAGTTTTGCTATAATACGAGTTGTGGTCTAAGTGGACAGAGAAAGTACTGTGCACTTTGTTTTTTGGCCATATTGGGTCGCTAGATGACACAGTGGGGAATAATTGTCCCACTAAGGAAGAGGATTGTGATGCACCAGGACTTAGCGCGGCTTGAAGCCTTAGCGCCTGATTTAATTCTTGTTGCCAAATTACGTTACCAGATACTCCAGAATATTTATTGGATGGCACCAGTTGGTCGACGAGTTTTAGCACAAAAGATTGGTAAAAGTGAGCGAGTACTGCGAACGGAAACAGATTTTCTGCGGGCACATAATTTGCTCAGTGTAACTAAGTCTGGTATGGTGCTGACTCAAAAAGGGCAAACAACTTTTCAAGGATTAGAAGCGGTGATGGATAATCTTCTTGGCGTCCGAGCTAAGGAGCAACAGTTAAGTGCCGTGTTGCAAATTGACCATTGCTTAATCGTGCCTGGTGATTCCGATCAGCAAACTAAAGTTCTTGATGATATGGGGAAATTAGTGAGCGAAACGCTGGACTTATTATTACCTAATGGCGATAATATTATTGCGGCGATGGGTGGCACAACAATGGCAAAAATTGCGGATACGCTGAGTCCCAAATTATCAGCGCACCGCAAGCTCACTTTTGTTCCTGCCCGTGGTGGCCTTGGTGAAGCCGTTGATATTCAGGCCAATGCGGTTTGTGCGCGAATGGCGTTTCACACTGGGGGGCAGTACCGAGTACTGTACATTCCGGAACACGTAAGTGAGCGCGCATACCGGCCACTGCTTGAAGAACCGGCGATTAAAGACGTGTTGGCACTAGTTGACAAAAGTGCCAGTGTGGTCCATAGTATTGGTGTGGCTGCTTTGATGGCAAAGCGCCGTAATATGCCACTAGCGACAATTAAAATGCTTGAAAAAGAGCATGCTGTCGGCGAAGCTTTTGGTTATTTTTTCGATGCAAGTGGACGGGTTATTTATAAGATTCCACGAATCGGATTACAGCTTCGCGACTTACAAAATATTCCTTGTGTGGTCGCTGTTGCAGGCGGGCAAAGTAAGGCCGTCGCAATTAAGGCCTACACAAAATTAGCACCTAAGCAAACGTGGTTAATCACTGACGAAGGTGCCGCAAACTTGATTTTAAAAGGGGTAACCCTTTAAAATAAATTTTTTATTTCCTAAAGGAGGAAATTTTAGTATGACTGTAAAAATTGGTATTAATGGTTTTGGACGTATCGGCCGTTTGGCTTTCCGTCGTATTTTCGAACTTGGTGCTAAATCAAATGATATCGAAGTTGTCGCAATCAACGATTTAACTTCACCTGCTATGTTAGCTCACTTATTGAAATATGATTCAACACATGGTACTTTTGCTGGCGAAGTTAGCGCTACTGACAATGGTATCGTCGTTGACGGTAAAGAATATCGTGTCTATGCTGAACCTAAAGCACAAGATATTCCTTGGGTTAAGAACGATGGTGTTGATTTCGTCCTTGAATGTACTGGTTTCTACACATCTAAAGCTAAAGCACAAGCTCATTTGGATGCAGGTGCTAAGCGCGTCTTGATTTCAGCTCCAGCCGGCAACGACTTGAAGACTGTTGTTTACAACGTTAATGATGATGTTTTAACTGCTGATGATAAGATTGTTTCAGCTGGTTCATGCACAACTAACTGCTTAGCTCCTATGGCTTACTTCTTAAACCAAGAATTTGGTCTTGAAGTTGGTACTATGACAACTATCCATGCTTACACTTCTACACAAATGTTACTTGACGGCCCAGTTCGTGGCGGTAACTTACGTGCAGCACGTGCAGCAGCTGTTAACACAATTCCTCATTCAACTGGTGCTGCTAAGGCTATTGGCTTAGTTATCCCAGAATTGAAGGGTAAATTACAAGGCCATGCACAACGTGTTGGTGTTGTTGATGGTTCATTAACTGAATTAGTATCTATCCTTGACAAAAATGTTACTGCTGATGATGTTAATGCAGCAATCAAGAAACACACTGAAGGTAACGAAAGTTTTGGTTACAACGCAGACGAAATCGTATCAAGTGACGTTATCGGCACTACATTCGGTTCAATCTTCGATCCAACTCAAACAGAAGTTACAACTGCTGGCGACAAGCAATTAGTTAAGACTGTTGCTTGGTACGACAACGAATATGGCTTCACTTGCCAAATGGTTCGTACTTTACTCAAATTCGCTACGCTTTAATTTAAAGTTTAACTAATTTAGTAATTAAAAGATCTTTAAAAAGGTGGAGGGAGGTAAACTTCCTCTACCTTTTTTCTTTTTATTCTGTTGCTCTTACGGATAAAAATTAAAAATCGCTAAATAATGTGACTTAACTAAGGATGAGAGCACTTAGTAAGTGGCGTTATTTACCCAAATAAAAAATTCATTTTGAAATTAAAATAGGAGGCTATCCTTCATGGCTAAATTAATCGTTTCTGATTTAGATGTAAAAGATAAAAAAGTTTTAATTCGCGTTGACTTTAATGTTCCAATTAAAGGCGGTGTTATTGGTGATGACAACCGTATTGTTGCGGCATTACCAACAATCCAATACGTTATCGATCATGGTGGTAAAGCAATCTTACTTTCTCATTTAGGTCGGATTAAGACTGATGAAGATAAGAAAGAATTAACCCTTGAACCAGTTGCAACTCGTTTAAGCGAAGCATTGAACAAACCCGTTACTTTTGTTCCCGTTAACGAAGGCAAACAGCTTGAAGATGCAATTAACGGCATGGAAGACGGTTCCGTTCTTTTGATGCAAAATACGCGTTTCCAAGATATTGACAATGATTTTGGTAAACGTGAAAGCAAGAACGATCCTAAATTAGGTGAATACTGGGCATCATTAGGTGATCTCTTCATCAATGACGCATTTGGTACGGCTCACCGGGCACACGCTTCAAACGTTGGGATTGCTACTGCAATGAAGGCTAAGGGCCAAAAGGTTGCAGCCGGCTTCTTAATGGAAAAGGAAATCAAATTCTTAGGTAATGCAGTTGATAATCCTAAACACCCATTTGTTGCTATTTTAGGCGGTGCTAAGGTTTCTGATAAGATCGGCGTTATCGATCATTTATTGAGTAAGGCTGATAAGGTTATCGTTGGTGGCGGTATGACGTATACGTTCTACGCTGCTAAGGGTATCAAGATTGGTAATTCATTAGTTGAAAAAGATAAGATTGATTTAGCTAAGTCAATTATTGAAAAGGCCGGCGACAAATTAGTCTTGCCAGTTGATAACATTGTTGCTGAAAAGTTTGATAATGATGTACCTAGCAAAGACGTTGAAGGCGATATTCCTGATGGCTATATGGCCCTCGATATCGGTGAAAAGTCAATTGCTAATTTTGAAGATGTTCTTAAAGACGCTAAGACAGTTGTTTGGAACGGACCAATGGGTGTCTTTGAAATGAGTAACTACGCTAAGGGCACGCTAGAAATTGGTAAGTTCTTAGGTACTTTAACTGACGCAACAACAATTGTAGGTGGTGGTGATTCAACCGCTGCAGTTAAACAATTAGGCGTTGGCGACAAGTTGACTCATATTTCAACTGGTGGCGGTGCTTCACTTGAATACCTTGAAGGTAAGACTTTACCTGGTATTGCGGCCATTTCTGATAAATAAGCATTAATTACTGATAAGTTTGGGATGAAAATTAAATTTTTGATCCCATTCTTGTTACATAAGAAAGGATGTTTCATATTATGCGTACACCAATTATCGCTGGTAACTGGAAAATGAACAAAAACCCTAAAGAAACAGCAGAATTTGTTGCTGGAATTAAGGGCAAATTACCTGAAACAACTAAAGTAGAAGCCGTTATCGGTGCTCCAGCAGTTGATCTTCAAACTTTGTTAGATGCCGCTAAAGGTACTAACTTACACATTGCTTCTGAAAACAACTATTTTGAAGACAATGGTGCTTTTACTGGTGAAACTTCACCAAAAGTTCTTGCTGAAATGGGTGTTAACTATGGCATTATTGGCCATAGCGAACGCCGCGGTTATTTCCACGAAACTGATGAAGACATCAACAAAAAGGCTCACGCACTATTTGATAATGGCTTAACACCTATTATCTGTTGTGGTGAAACTTTAGAAACTCGTAAGGCCGGTAAGGTTAACGAATGGGTTTCTGGACAAGTTACTGCTGCTTTAAAGGGCTTATCAGCAAAGCAAGTTGCTTCACTTGTTATTGCTTACGAACCAATCTGGGCAATCGGTACTGGCGAAACTGCTTCTCCTGCACAAGCACAAGAAGTTTGTCATTTAATTCGCGAAACAGTTGCTAAGTTATATGACCAAACTACTGCTGAAAACGTTCGTATTCAATACGGCGGTTCAATGAAACCAGCTAACGTTAAAGAATTAATGAGTCAACCTGATATCGATGGTGGGCTTGTTGGTGGAGCTAGCTTACAGCCAGATTCATTCTTAGAATTAGTTCATTATCAGGACTAGAAGGGTCTCAAAGGGTGCTGATTCCGAGAATTAACTACAACAGAAATCTGCCCTTTTAGACACGTTTAAACTATTCCTGATCGAGTGGCTTAAACAAGGGAAGTGGGACAAAAGTCGTTTTTGGGTTTACTGCGTAACGTAGACTAATCAAATAACCGTACTATGGTTATTCGATTAGTCGTAGTTAGGCACGTGAACCCAGACTTTTGGCGCACGTTCTAGGGTAACGTTCAGAAACAATGAGAGGCTAGGGGCTTTTGTCCCAGCCCCTTTTTTTGTACACTTTTTATCATTTGGGTTTTGTTCTATTTCAATCAATGGTATAATAAAAGGCAATGAAAGTTCGTTTGTAGAATAAACAACGAACAACGGATTTAATCAAAGGAGGTACTAGGGTGTACAATACAATTTTAACCCTATTGCTTGTTGTTTCTGTGTCGATCATTATTGCAGTTTTGATGCAACCTAGTAAACAGCAAGATGCATTAAGCGCACTGTCAGGTGGGACTCAAGAGATATCCGGCAAACAAAAAGCACGCGGTTTTGAGGCTTTTATGCAGAAAGTAACCGTCGTACTCGGTACTCTCTTCTTTGCCTTATCTTTGATATTAGCTTACGTGTCATCACACTAGTGAACTGACCTCCTGTTTTTATGGCAGGAGGTTTTTTTAGGTTTTTAACCGAATAAGATAGTGAAAATAAATTTGAATTAGTTAAAATACATGATGTATTTTGGAAAGAGGTTTAATTTGAAGAAGGACGAATTATTTGAAACGGAAGTCTTAAATTTCTTCAAGCAACACCAGAAGCATTTTTATACCGTTGAAGAGATTAATGAAAGATTAAATTTACAAGGGGCCAGTGCTTTTAAAGTATTGGTTCAGACTTTGACCAGTTTTGAGCAGGAAAAAGTGATTCGAACGGATAGTAGTGGTCGTTTTGCGATGCCAGAGCAGTTAAAAACCGTAGCAGGTGTATTTCACGCTAATGATCGTGGTTTTGGTTTTATTTCCTATGATCCTGAGTTACCAGATGTCTACGTTTCAGCCGATAACACTAATTATGCTTTAAATGGTGATGAAGTTGAGGCCGAGGTTATTAAGGCTGCTCAGCCTGGCAGTGGCAAAGGACCAGAAGGAAAGATTACCGCCGTTACTAAGCGTAATTTTACGCGCGTTGTTGGTGAGTTCACTGGTTTTCCACCAAGTGAGGTTCAAAAAGTACATCAATTTGGTTACGTTCATTTAACGCAAAAAAGTTTACAGGACGTACCGGTTTACATTTCAGATGCTGGTGTCCACCCAACAGATGGCGATATGGTTGTTGTTGACGTTACTAATTACCCTAGCACAGCTTACCCAAAGAGTATGCGTGGCGTTGCTTTACAAGATTTGGGTAACAAAAATGCGCCTGGTGTTGATATTCTTTCAATTGTTTATCGTCATGGGATTCCAACTGAGTTTCCAGATGAAGTCATGGCAGAGGCAAACAATATTCCTGCCGAGGTATTGGAAGAAGAGAAGACTGGCCGAAAAGATTTGACCGCTCAAGATTTTGTCACAATTGATGGTGATTCTTCTAAGGACTTTGATGATGCCGTTGTTGTTTGGAAATTGGATAATGGTAACTATCATTTAGGGGTTAGTATCGCTGATGTTTCGCATTACGTTACACCGGGAACAGCACTTGATCAGGAGGCCTTTGATCGCGGTACTAGTACTTATTTGACGGACCGGGTTTTACCGATGTTACCAGAACGATTGTCAAATGGTATTTGTTCCTTAAATCCACAAGTTGAACGTTTAACGATGACTTGTGAAATGGAAGTTAACCCACAAGGCGAAATTATTGATCGCGCAATTTTTCCAAGTTACATTAAGAGTTCTGCCCGAATGACCTATAATGAGGTCAACCAAATACTTGATGACAAAGATGATGCTGTTCGGTCTGAATATGCTGATTTAGTACCAATGTTTGAAGTAATGGGTGAATTACACAAGATTTTACGCGATATGCGTCATCGGCGTGGTGCCATTGATTTCGATGAACCTGAAGCAGAAATTATTGTAGATGAGAATGGTAAGCCAACCGATATTAAAATGCGCGAACGTGGAACTAGTGAGCGGATGATTGAATCCTTTATGTTAGCGGCCAACGAAACGGTTGCTGAACACTACAGTAAAATGCACGTACCATTTTTATACCGGGTACACGAAACGCCGGATAGTGAAAAAATGCGCAGATTTTATGAATTTATCAATAATATTGGGGTAGTTGCTAAGGGTGATATTGAAAACATTACCCCGAAGATGTTGCAAAAAGTCCTTGAAAAAATTGATGGTTCAGCACTTCAACCAGTTGTTCAAATTATGTTGTTACGTAGTTTTAAACAGGCTAAATATGCGGATCAACTGTTAGGTCACTTTGGAATTGCGGCCAAGTATTATACTCACTTTACGTCACCAATTCGCCGTTACCCTGATTTAATGGTCCACCGTTTAATTCATTGGTACCAAGAAAATGGTACTAATGAAGAGGCACAGGCTAGATTCCGCGATGATTTAGATGGCATTGCAACGCACAGTTCCGAAATGGAACGACGGTCGATTGATGCCGAACGGGATACTGATAGTTTGAAGAAATGTGAATATATGTTACCGCAAGTCGGTGAAGAGTTTGACGCAGTGGTCAGTTCAGTAACGAAATTTGGTTTATTTATTGAGTTACCGAATACCGTTGAAGGTTTAGTGCATATTTCAACGATGGATGATGATTA
Source organism: Loigolactobacillus backii (assembly GCF_003946275.1). GTDB lineage: Bacteria > Bacillota > Bacilli > Lactobacillales > Lactobacillaceae > Loigolactobacillus > Loigolactobacillus backii. The sequence goes on along the minus strand of NZ_RHNQ01000001.1, from coordinate 26,353 downwards.
CTATAACTTTGTTGAAAGTTATTTAGCGATGGTTGGGGAGCACACTAAGCGTACTTATCGAATTGGCCAAGCAGTTCGGGTTAAGTTGACTAACGTTGATCTGGAACAAAGTCAGATTGATTTTAAATTATTGCCAGACGAGAATACGCCAACTAGTGACCTTGGTGATTTGGTTGAACGACCAAAACCACGGCGCACCTTTAATCACCGTGGTCAAAATGATCGCAACCACAGTAATAATCGAAATGCTAAAGGGCGTAGCAATAATAATACGCACAATAGTAATAATCGGCGGCGGCCACAAGCCGGTGGTAGTGGCAATCATCCACGGATCAGTCACACTAATCAAAGTCAGCAAACCAGAAAAAAATAGCCTTAAGTAGTGAGGTGAAGACTAGTGGCGAAACAACAAAAGAAGCAAGATAACGTGTTAGCGCAGAATAAAAAAGCGCGCCATGATTACAGTATTTTAGAAACTTACGAGGCCGGCGTTGCGTTAACCGGGACCGAGATCAAATCAGTCCGGGCTGGCCGCATGAATTTAAAAGATGGTTTTGCTCGGATTCACAGTGATGAACTTTGGCTTGAAAATGTTCACATTAGTGCTTATGCGCAGGGTAATCAATTTAACGTTGATCCGTTGCGTAATCGAAAGTTATTGTTACACAAAAAAGAGATTCGTAAACTGGGTATTGCAACTAGTAGTGCGGGCATTACTTTAGTGCCGCTGCGAGTTTATTTAAAACATGGCTTTGCGAAAGTTCTAATTGGTGTTGCCAAAGGGAAACATGAGTACGATAAGCGTGAAACGATTAAACGTCGTGAGCAAGATCGTGAATTACAACGTGTTTTAAAGAGTCACCGTTAATTTAGCGGTGACTTTTTTTGTTGATTTTGATTAAAAATACGCACTAATTTTCTCATTAATTATCGGTTCCCGGCGCGATTATTTCGATTAATAATTGATATTTCTTGAAAATAATGAGAATTTACTGCAGAATTGCACATTAATGACACTATTTGAAAAAAATTAATTAAAGCCTTATCATCTACACTTACTATCCAAAATGAATATGCTATAGTAATTTTGTGGAGGTGTTAGGATGTGCTTAATAAGCCATGTGCAACACATCTGTACGGGATATTGGCGCCAAAAGATTCTATGAAGGTTATTCGTTTGGGCTAATCGTTAGATCATTAAACAAAAAATTTAATAAGAAAGGACCGAACGAAAGCATCCTTTGGTCCAAAAACAAATAAGAGGCTAGGACTTTTGTCCTAGCCTCTTATTTGTTTTCGAACGTTATTCTAGAACGCGCGTCAAAAGTCTGAGTTCACGTGCCTAAAAAGATAGGGTTTCTATATCTATAAGCGAGAATCTACGCGTTGAGCACTTTACGTAAGAAGTCCTGGGTACGTGGGTTTTGGGGATGATCAAATAGGTCAGCGGGTCGGCCTTCTTCCATAATGTGACCATCGGCCATAAAGACAACACGATCGGCAACCTCCTTGGCAAATCCCATTTCGTGAGTTACGACAATCATGGTCATTCCTTGTTTGGCCAAGTTCTTCATAACGTCTAAAACATCACCAACCATTTCTGGATCAAGGGCGGAAGTTGGTTCATCAAATAGCATAATGTCCGGTTGCATTTCTAAGGCCCGGGCAATCGCAACTCGCTGTTCTTGGCCACCTGATAGGGAGGCGGGGTAGGCAGTCGCCTTTTCATCTAAACCGACGTTTTTTAAAAGGTCGTGGGCAGTTGCTTCGGCTTGTTGTTTGGTCATCTTTTTTAATTCGATTGGGGCCAAAGTAATGTTGTCTAAAACGGTTAAATTGGGAAATAGATTAAAGTGCTGGAAAACCATTCCAATTTTTTCCCGAACGTGGTTCATGTTGGTATTTTTATTAGAGATATCGTGTCCGTCAATCACAATCCGGCCTGCAGTGGGATCTTCTAATTTATTTAAACACCGAAGAAAAGTACTTTTACCTGAGCCTGATGGGCCAATCATACAGACAACCTCATTATTTTTAACTTGTAAATTAAGTCCTTTTAAAACGTGATTATTACCATAATCTTTAATTAAGTCGGTGACATCAACTTTTAAATTTTGTTCGCTCAATCGTTGATTCTCCTTTCAACAAATTTGGATAGCCAGGTTAATAGCGTAATGATAACAATGTACATAATTGCTATGATTGTCCAAACTTTGAAGCCCTGTAGATTTCGAGCTATGATAATTTTACCTGTTTGCGTTAATTCAAGAATGCCAATCACGGATAGAATTGAAGTATCCTTTAAGGTAATAATGAACTGGTTAATGAAGGAAGGAACCATAATTTTGACCCCTTGTGGTAAAATAACACGGCGCATTGCTTTACCGTAAGGAAGGCCAAGACTGCGTGCTGCTTCCATTTGCCCAGGATCAACTGCCTTGATACCGCCGCTAACGAAAGCGGCAGTGTAGGCACCTTCATTGAGGGTTAGTGTAATAATTCCGGCAACGAATGCGGAAATTTTACTACCAGTCAAGTTTGGAACACCAATATAGATAAAGAGGGCCAGAACTAGTAAAGGCATTCCCCGGAAAATGTAAATAATGATACTTGATAGCCAATTAACCCATTTAACGGGCATTACTTGCATCAAACCAACGATAACACCAAGAATGGTTGCCAGGATGATTGAAATAAACGTCAAGTAAAGCGTTTGACCAAGACCACTGAGTAGGGAGCTCTTATTTTGTTTAACTAAACTGAGTAAACCATCATTACCTGTAGCTGCTTTCTTTTCTTTAGCCTGAGCGGATTTACCTAAGTATTTAGCAACGATTTTATCGTATTGACCATTTTTCTTTAAATGACTTAGTCCAGTGTTAAATTTAGTTAGTAATTCTTGATTTTCACCTTTTTTAACCGCAAAACCATAACTACCACCGGCCTTTGGTTTAGTCACAATTTTCATTTTCATGCCATTGCGAATACCGTACGCCATAACCGGGTAATCTTCAAAGGCCGCAGCCGAATTACCACTTGTAACATCATTATACATATCATTTGATTGATCGAATTCAGTTGTTGTAAAACCGTATTTCTTTTTAATTGAATTGGCGTAACTTGCACCTAAAGTACCCACTTTTAGGGCTACTTTTTTACCACGCAAATCTTCTAGTGATTTAATGGAACTACCTTGCTTAACCGCCATAACTTCACCGGCGTAGTAGTAGGGATCGGAAAAATCGAACTGTTGTTTACGTGCATTGGTGATCGTCATACCAGCGATGACACCATCCATTTGGTTAGCTTCAACTGCTTGGACAGCGGCGTTAAAGCCAACTGGTTTTAATTTAACTTTAAAACCTTCTTCTTTAGCGATGGCCTTAATTAAATCAATATCAATGCCGGTATAGTGCCCATTTGAATCCTGAAAATCAAATGGTGCGTATGTAATATCTGTTCCAATTGTATAAGTTTTTTCTGCCGCCTGAGTTTTAGTACTAAAAAACGTAAATAAGCTCAAACAAGCTAGTAGGACTGTGCCTAACCAAAGCAAACGCTTGCGCATAAAAAGGCCTCCAAATAATATGTTATATAAAGTGACACGACTCTATGTCATCTAATATAACATAGATTTTAAACGCTGACTATCCTTTTTGCGGATTCTAACTTTGACAGAGTTGAAATCCTTTCGTACACTGGTCAGTAGAGTCACAAGGAGGATAAATTATGATTAGACCAGCAGAAAAGAAAGACGTAAAAGCAGTTGTCCCGATTATCAATATTGTGTTAGAAGAGATGGAACTGCCATTTTTGAAAAACGTTGACCAGAAGGCCTTTTTTGATGTTCTTGCTAAAGCTTACCAAACTGAGGATTATCGTTATAGCTATCGGCACGGATTAGTGGCGCTACGTAATGATAAAGTCGTTGGGGTTGCCTTTGGCTATCCCGCTGAAGCTGAGGTACACATTGATGACGCGTTAAAGGTCTATTTACCTGAATTAGGTGCCGACCCAAACGATAAAGTTTTCACGGATAAGGAGGCCTTTCCTGGGGAATGGTATTTGGACACCTTATCCGTTGCAGAAAATCAGCAACACCAGGGTGTAGGTACCGAATTATTAAAGGCAATTCCTGATTTAGCGAAGAAGCAGGGCTTTAACAAGGTTGGTTTAAACGTTGATGTTGCTAATCCTAACGCTAAGAAGCTTTACCTTAAAATGGGTTATAAAAAAGTAGGGATGACGACCTTAAGTGGTCATAGTTACGAACACATGCAGCTTACTAACGGTTAAAATTAAAAAAGTACCACTTTTCAATCACCTTGGTGTAACAACAGGTGATTGAGAAGTGGTACTTTTAGTTAATCATAGATTGCGTTCAAGTTGCGGCGTTTCTGTGGCTTTTTATCCCGGCGAACCGACCAATGATCCAATACGAGACTTAATAAAATGCAGAGGGGCGCGTCAGATTCGTGGGTGATTGAAAGTTGGTAGTAGTCACCATCCGATAAGAAGGCTTTATCCATTACTAACAACGTTTCTGTCCGGTGGTAAATTTTATAGTGATGGCGTAATAAATCTCCCATAATAATCCAATTTAGATCGTTAACAAACTGAAATTGGTGCCAAACACCGTACATTTTTTTGATGGCACCAACTTTTTTATGGCCTAGATAAAGGTCAAATTTAGGAAATAAACCTAATGACATCTGTTTAATTTCAGCAATATAATGACCATCCATGGCGTAAAGGGTAAATGAATCTTGGCGTAAACCAAAACGCCCAGTAACCAGAAAGCGGGGCTTTTTTTTCTGGTCGCGAACAATGATGGGCACTCCCTTAGATGCCAGTAATTGTTGCTTAATGTACAGTTGCAGCACACAATTCACCTCTTTATAAGAGCGTAACTATAGAGAGTGTTTGAAAAAGCAGCCAGATTCTACTCCACAATTGGGGATTATTACTAGCTTCACTGACGCTGGCGATCGGGCTAAGATGGCCCGAAGTCCGAAGTGCAGCCAAGTTGAAACATGACAACTGCAGAAGCTGCTTTTTCAAACACGTTTACATTAATTAAACTAACCAGGAAAAATACTGGTGCGAGTATTTCCAAGCGTAACATAGGTTAAACTAGGAAAACAGGCCAGTTTCTACAGCTTTTCGTCAATTGCCCGGTTAATCGCTTTACCGACGCCATCTTTAACGTTAGTGTCCGTTAAATAACGGGCAACTTGTTTAATTTTCTCAGTTGCATTTCCCATTGCAAAACTGACACCGGCGGCCTCAAGCATTGAACGGTCATTCAGGTTGTCGCCAATCGACATGACATTATTCATGTTAATTCCTAATGAATTGGCGTAAGTCTCAAGGGCGATGCCTTTTTGGGCGTTGATATGATTAATTTCAATATTACTAGCCGAGCTGGCGGTAATCGCTAAGTTACCTAGCTGTTCTAGTTGATCTGCTATTGGTGCCAAAATTTCACGTTTTTCGGGACTAAACGCAATGACTTTAAGCACAAAATTATCCTTATCGTCTAAAACCGTATCGTAGCTTGCAACGTAATTAATGTCCATTAATTCAAGCCGGGCGGATGCAAGTGAAACGGCAATCTTAAAGCTATCAGTTGTTTTGAGATCAACAAGTAGTGACGCGACATTTTGAATTCGCTTCATTTTGCTATCAGAAAAAGTTCCTTTAGTTGTCATTGCTTCAAAGTAAAGGCCTTTTTCTTTGAGAACATGAAAAATTTTGCGAACAACTTCCTTACGGATACTGACAGTATCAATGACTTCACCAGTATGGTTAAAGACTTGGGCGCCATTCATTGTGATAATAGGGGCCTCAATGCCAACTTGTTCGATGAGCGGTTTGGCTTCTGTGTAACCGCGACCTGTGGCAACGATAAACTTAATTCCCAGTTGCGCCGCGCGTTGAATTGCGGCTGCATTTTCACTGGAAACAGTCATCTTTTCGTTTAATAAAGTGCCATCCATATCGGATGCAATCAGTTGAATCAATGCGGATCCCTCCGTTTCGTTTTCACTAATAGTTTAGCATACTTTTAAAGAACCACGAAACCGTTATCTTTTGATGTGGATAGCTTTTTAAATGGCAGGGCGGTAAGATAGATAGCAGTGAGGTGCTATAATGATGAAAACATTGATTCATAATGACTGGCAAACTATTTTAGAGCCAGAATTTGCGAAAACTTATTACGCACAATTACATGAATTTTTAAAAGGTGAATACGAGACGCAGACGGTTTATCCAGATATGTACCACATCTTTACGGCCTTTGAATGGACGCCATTCGATCAGGTTAAAGTTGTTATCTTGGGCCAAGATCCGTACCATAATCCTAATCAAGGGATGGGCGTTAGCTTTTCCGTTCAGCCTGGAGTAAAGTTGCCACCATCTTTACAGAACATTTATAAGGAATTGCAAAGTGATTTAGGGATTGCCCCAGTTAAACACGGTTATCTAAAGAAGTGGGCCGATCAAGGCGTCTTGCTGTTGAATTCAGTTTTAACCGTTCGTCGTGGCCAGGCCTTTTCGCATAAAGGTAAAGGCTGGGAGCAGCTAACGGATAAGGCAATTGAAAAGTTATCTCAGCGCGGCGGGGTTGTCTTTATTTTGTGGGGAAACGCCGCTAAGGCAAAACGCGACTTAATCGATGAATCGAAGAATGCTGTGTTGACGTCTTCTCATCCCAGTCCATTTTCTGCAAGTTATGGTTTCTTTGGCTCTAAACCATTTTCGAAAACGAATGCCGCACTTGAAAAGTTTGGAGAAACGCCAATTGATTGGCAGTTACCTGAGCAAGTGGACGAGGCCGATTTAAAATAGGACTAGGATTTTTGGTGTAAGCGCTGTATTATGAAAGTATTAAAAGTTACTGGAGGGTTTTTAAATGGAATTATTCGCAAGCTTAACCAGCAAGATCAAAGGTAAGAACATTAAGATTGTTTTTCCAGAAGGCACAGAACCACGAATCCTTGGTGCGGCTAGTCGTCTGAAGGCCGATGGTGTTCTAACACCAGTTGTTCTAGGGGATGTCACTAAGGTTAAACAAGTGGCTGCAGAACATGATTTTGACCTAACCGGTATTGAAATTATTGATCCGGCTAATAGTGCGGATTTTGCGAGCTTAGTAGCGGCGTTTGTTGAACGGCGTAAAGGTAAAAATACTAAAGAACAGGCCGAAACAATGTTATTAGACGAAAATTATTTTGGAACAATGCTAGTTTATACTGGTGCAGTTGACGGGATGGTTTCCGGTGCAGTTCATCCAACTGGCGATACTGTTCGACCTGCCTTGCAAATCATTAAAACAAAACCTGGTGTTAGCCGAACAAGTGGTGCCTTTATTATGACCAAAGGTAAAGAACGTTACTTATTCTCTGATTGTGCTATTAACGTTGATCCTAACGCACAAGAATTGGCAGAAATTGCAGTAGAATCGGCTAAAACGGCCGCGTTATTTGACATTGATCCGCGCGTTGCCTTATTGAGTTTTTCAACTAAGGGGTCAGCAAAGGCTGATGTTGTTACCAAGGTTCAGGAAGCAACTAAGCTAGCTCAAACGGCTGCACCAGAATACCAAATTGATGGCGAATTACAATTTGACGCTGCGTATGTGTCTTCAGTAGGACAACAAAAAGCACCAGATTCTAAGGTTGCTGGCCAGGCCACCGTCTTTGTCTTCCCCGAATTACAAGCAGGGAATATTGGCTATAAAATTGCCCAACGTTTTGGAGGCTTTGAAGCCGTGGGACCAATTCTACAAGGCTTGAACAAACCAGTTTCTGATCTGTCGCGAGGTGCTAACGAGGAAGATGTTTATAAATTGGCGATCATTACCGCAGCACAGACGTTAATGTAAGGAATGTTTGAAAAAGTAGTTATACGCCATAATCTGCTTTTGCAAACACGTTTTCACCAAATTGGTCAGAGAAATATAATAAGCGTATTTACCAATCCTGACCAAAGTTTTGTTGATCAGAAGTCAAATATTTTTTAAATCTTTCATTATAATTAAAATAAATCCAATGTAAGAGGTCAGGAATTTTTTCCTGGCCTCTTATTATTTCCGATCATTACTCTAGAACGTTTGCTGAAAGTATGGGTTTACATACCTAACTGTAGCTAACCCAATAACCATAGCACGGTGATTGGGTTGGCCTACGTGACGTAGTAAACCCAAAACTGACTTCTGTCCCACTCCCGCCTATTTTGGTATAATAAACCTAATTAGTTAAGTGAGGGTGAAATCATGCTAACGGTAAAGGTAAGAAACGATCAGGAAACCAAGCAATTAGCAAACAAGCTAGGTCAATTGCTGCAGGCTGGAAGTGTGCTTCTTTTGGAAGGGGACTTAGGTGCTGGCAAAACAACTTTCACAAAAGGAATTGCGCAGGCACTGGGTATTAAACGTTACGTTAAGAGTCCTACGTTTACCTTGATTCGTGAATATAAGGAAGGCCGCTTGCCGCTTTACCATATGGATGTTTACCGACTAGAAGATGGCGGCGGTGATGAACTTGGACTAGAGGAATATTTTACTGGTGATGGTGTGAGTGTTGTTGAATGGCCGCAGTTTATTCAGGATCTATGGCCAACGGATTACTTGTTGATTAAATTTACTAAAGATCCACACCATGATGATTGGCGTCGTTTATTATTTGAAGCGCATGGTGAACAAAGCCAACGGGTAGTTGATTCATTGGCTCAGGAGTATCGTCATGAGTGATGAGGAAGTAACCATTCGGCAGGCAATTCCGACGGATGCGGCCGAAATAATGAAGGTAATGGCCAAATTGGGGCAAGAGACTTCTTATTTGTTAGTGGATGGTAATAATGATGGTATGACAGAAGCGTTTGAGCAAGAACAACTGGCCGATATTTACGCGTCAACCAATAACACACTGCTCGTGGCACTTGCTGGGAAGCAGATTATCGGAATTGCACGAGTGATTGCTGGACAAGAGGCGCAAATTCAACACATTGGTGAATTAGGTATTTCCATTTTACAAGCGTATTGGGGCCTAGGCCTGGGAAGTGCAATGATGGCGGAGTTAATTAGTTGGGCGGAAAAAGAATCAATCTTACGCCGCTTAGAACTGACCGTTCAGGCACGTAATGAGCGGGCAATTCACCTTTACCAAAAATTCGATTTTCAGGTAGAAGGAAAGCTTGAGCGGGGTTTTCATGATGAGCAGGCTGGTTTTCTACAAGTATTATTGATGGCGAAGATGATCAACTAGTTTAAGCAGTACTTCTGTTCAAGGTTATTGCTTGGGCTAGATTTTTAGTTGGAATTTTTTGGGACTGAAACGTTTGGAAAAGAAAAATAGTAGCTCCTGTCAAAATTTTTGGCAGGGCTACTATTTTTGGTTGAAAGGTTATTAAGCAAAGCATTTGCTTCACTAAGCGATGACCTTAACTAATTTTTGTAATGGGGCGGTACCAAATTGATTGGCTTCACAAAGCAAAATATTAGCACAAGCTAGGCTGTCATCTAATGCGTTGTGGTGATGGTATAAATCAATTTCTAACTCACGGCAAACGGTATCCAGCTTGTGATTAGGAAATTCAGGGAAGAATTGGCGACTTGTTTTTACCGTATCTAGCGCTAAGTACTCAGGTTGCTGTAATTGGTAGTGCTCTAGACAGCTGCGGAGAACCCCAATATCAAAATTAGCGTTATGCGCGACAACTAATCGGTTTCGCTGGAAAAAAGGTGCCATATGCGGCCAAACAGCTGGAAAATCCGGTGCGGTACTAACGTCAGCCGTATGAATGCCGTGAATTTTTTCATTACGCCGGCTAAACGGCGTATCAGGTTTAATTAGTGAGTAAAATTCATCAACTACCTGACTATCACGAACAATTGTAAGCGCGATTGAACAGGCACTATAGCGTTTGCTGTTCGCAGTTTCAAAATCCATTGCAACAAAGTTCATTGATTTACCCGCTTTCTTAATTGTTAAAAATTTAGATGTCGTTAGTTGGTTTCTAATACTACTGGGCAATGATCAGAGCCCATAATATCGTTTAAGATGCTCGCCCGCGTTAATTTAGGTTGTAGGTCATTGGAGGTTACAAAGTAGTCAATTCGCCAACCAGCATTGTTTGCCCGGGCGTTAAAGCGGTAGCTCCACCAAGAATAGCTGCCAGTTTGATCAGGGTAAAAGTAACGAAAACTGTCGGTGAAACCAGCCTTTAATAGCTGTGTAAACTGTTCTCGTTCTTCGTCTGAAAAGCCTGCATTATGATGATTAGACTGATCATTTTTTAAATCAATTGCCTCGTGAGCAACATTTAAATCACCACAGAAAATCACTGATTTAACTTTATAAAGTTCAGTGACGTAATTGCGAAAGGCCGTATCCCAACGCATCCGGTAATCTAATCGTTTTAATTTAGTTTGGGAATTGGGTGTGTAGCAAGTAACCACGTAAAAATCAGGGTATTCTAGCGTGATTAAACGGCCTTCATGGTCGTGTTCATCGATGTCCATTCCGTAACGAACCGTCAAAGGTTCATGTTTAGTGAAAATGGCAGTACCTGAATAGCCCTTGCGATCTGCGTAATTCCAATATTGGTGGTAGCCAGGCAGCTCAAGATCAACTTGACCCGCTTGTAGTTTTGTTTCTTGAACACAAAAGAAATCGGCATCTTGTTCTTCAAAGACGTCCATAAAATTCTTTTTAAGAATGGCCCGCAAGCCATTAACGTTCCACGAAATAAATTTCATTTTAGTTCCTCCAGTTGACCGTACAGTTTTATTTATTGAAGTTAGGACAGTGATTTCTTCTCCATTTTACAAAACAATTGGCCAAAAGACAAAGCAGGTTACCTAGAAGTTGCTAGCTGTTAATCTAGTAATGTTCATGCTAAAATAATAACAAGAATAAATTTCCGAAAGGAATGGCACAAAGTATGTTAAATGATGTTTTGACGATCCAACAAAAATTTTCGAAAACTGATATTAAATTAAATGAACCTTTAAGTCATTATACGTATACAAAAACTGGTGGGCCGGCAGATTACCTGGCCTTTCCAAAGACAATCGCTGAAACAACTGATTTAGTTAATTACGCCCGTGAGCAACAATTACCACTTACAATTTTAGGTAATGCCAGTAATTTAATCGTGAAGGATGGCGGTATTCGTGGGCTAGTCCTTATTCTGACTAAAATGCATCGAATTCAGGTAGTTGGTAAAGAAATCATTGTGCAAGCCGGTGCCAAGATTATTGATACAACAATCGCTGCTTGGCAGGGTGGCCTAACTGGCTTAGAATTTGCGGCGGGCATTCCCGGTAGTATTGGTGGCGCAATGTTCATGAATGCTGGCGCTTACGATGGTGAGATGAGTGAAGTTGTTAGTGCGATGACGTTGTTGTTACCAAATGGCCAAGTACAGAAGTTCAGCGGCCGCGAGCTTCATTTTAGCTATCGTCACAGTCTTGTTCAGGAGAATCAAGGAATTGTGCTAGAAGCACAGTTTCAACTAAAAAAGGGTGACCCGGTTAAGATTAAGGCACGAATGGACGAATTAAATGCGTTACGAGCGTCTAAGCAACCTTTAGAGTACCCCTCTTGTGGAAGTGTCTTCAAGCGACCAACCGGTTATTTTACTGGTAAATTGATTCATGAAGCTGGGCTACAAGGTAAACAAATTGGTGGCATTCAGGTTTCAACTAAGCACGCTGGCTTTATGGTAAATGTTGCCCATGGGACCGCGACTAATTATATTGATTTAATTCACTTTGTTCAGAAAACAGTTTTAGAAAAATCTGGGGTTCAACTGGAACCTGAAGTACGGATTATTGGTGAAGATCCTGAATCAAAAAACTAACGACGTGGTCGACTCTTTTTGGGTCGACCATTTATTATTAAAAAGGAGGAAATTGCGTAATGACAATGACAATGTTAGAAGCAATAATTATTTTAATCTGCCTTGTCCTTGTATCAAATATTATTAGCCATTACTTAACCTTTCTTCCTGTAAGTTTATTGCAAATTGCGCTAGGTCTATTGTTGGCCTTGGCCTTTAAAGTTCAAATTCCTTTGCGAACGGATTGGTTTATGCTGCTATTCATAGCACCACTGCTATTTAATGATGGCCGCCATTTTCCCAAGGCCGAGTTATGGGCCTTACGCGGGCCGATTATTGCAAACGCCATTTTTCTTGTTTTGGCGACAACCATAGTAGGTGGTTATGTTATCCACTGGCTGGTACCTGATCTACCACTGGCAGCTAGTTTTGCGTTGGCGGCTATTATCTCACCAACTGACCCAGTGGCCGTACAATCGATTTCAAGTCAGGCCAAATTACCGGATGGTGTGCTGCATTTAGTTAGCGGTGAGAGTCTTATAAATGATGCCAGTGGCCTGATTGGGTTTAAGTACGGAATTGCCGCAACTGTTACCGGTTTGTTTTCATGGCAGCACGCAACAACTGATTTTTTCTACATTGCGCTAGTTGGTGCAGTGGTTGGGGTTGCCCTGATGTATTTAATTCGGGGACTGCAGGCCTTTTTACTGCAGCAGGGAATAAGTGATGTTGTTTTACATACTGTTTTACAGTTGGTTACACCGTTTATTATTTATTTAGTGGCCGAAGAAGGTGCCCATGCATCTGGGGTTATTGCCGTTGTGGCAGCGGGGATTGTCTATAATTTTTCTAATCAAAATTATGCAGGTTATTTGCCGGAATTAAAAATTGTCACAGAAAGAACTTGGGATATTGCTATTTATTTATTAAACGGGGTTGTCTTCATCATACTTGGCATTGAATTGCCGGTTGCAATGACGCAAACTATTCGCAATCCTAATGATAGTACGCCAGTAGCAATCTTAGACGTTATTTTAGTTTGGCTGGCGATTTTCGCATTACGGGTTATTTGGACACTAGGTAATATGCTCTTCCACTACCTTAATCCATCCAAAGACGATGTTCGACCAAGTATTGGCGTTGCACTACTCTCTGGATTGTCCGGTGTTCGTGGTGCGATCACAATGGCCGGTGTATTATCAGTACCTTATTATGTTGCTTCTGGGGCACCATTTCCTGAACGCTCCATTATGCTTTTTATTGCGGCGGGGGTTATTATTTTAAGCCTGTTGATGGCGGTTATTTTTATCCCACTAATTACCAAAAGCAAAGTTTCAATCATGACTCGTGGTAGTGATTTAGGTGGGGATGACGAGTTACAATCACAGGAAAATATGGCCCAAGGAATGGTGGAGAAGCCCTCTGAGAAAGAATTACCAGAGGTTAAGGCAAGAATTTATACGATGCAATTGGCCGTGAGACGAATAGAAAGTGAGCGGCATACGTCAAATCAACGGGCAGTCTATGACCTTATTTCGGAATACCAAGAGATGATCCGCCAACTTCAAGTTGCTAATCGAACAGAAGAACAATTAGTTCCTTTTCTAGAAGATGAACTAAAACTTCGCCAAGTTGGTTTGAATGGTGAAGCCCAAGTGTTAGATCAATTATGGCAAGAGGGTAAAATTCAGGGGAGAACCTACTCATATTTTCAAAAGAATCTGGCTCGGCGGCGACAAATGTTAATTAATTTACCCAAACAATTAAATGGTTCCCATATCTTAGTTCAAATAGGCCATCTTCGGCATAACTTAAATCGGTTGCGGTATCAGGTTATTGCACACCGGCAAAAAGGCCCCTTCTATAATGAACGTTTATACGTTGAAAAAGAGTGTGCAAAGGGTGGCATCAAGGCACTCTCTACCTTTTTGAAAACAACGGCGGCTAAAAAACACCGGTATAATCGGCAACTTATTTACCAGATTATTGTTAACTATCGTAACCAAATTGAGCAAATTAAACAGATGAATCACGCTCAAGGCCATTCGCCACGCGTAACGTATGATCGGCAGATGCGTGAACTACGTTTGAAGGCCTTAGCTGCAGAGCGAACCGGAATCCAAAATATGCTGGAGGAGCGGTATATTTCGTGGCAGTTAGCTGCCAAGTTGCGGCAGTACGTTAATTATTCAGAAAACGCACTACTGCTAGCTGATAATGTTGAGGATAATTAAAAAGGGCCAAGCAATAATCATTAATTAGGACTACTGCCGTTATTTCATGACTGTAGTTGGCCAAAAGTGATTATTGTTTGGTCCCTTGTTTGTTTCAAATGATACTCAGTTGATGCATTGTAACTGCAGGAATCTAAACGCTTTTTCCAACACGCCACTAGGAGATCTTTACAATCACGCGGCCCTGGCGAGGTGATTGTAAGTAAGTTGGTAGGAATAATCCTAAATCTTTGAATAGAACAGTTCTTACTTTGAAATCGGTTAAATTGGTTGGCCAAAAATCAGTGGCCAAATGTTGCCAAATTACTGGTCGTTGTTTTATGGGAACATTGACTGAGTCAATACCGTACAGAGTGATTCCGCGAAGAATAAAGGGCAAAGTGGTGGCGGCCAATTGAATGCCAGCGGCGTTGCCAGATAAGGCGACGGCACCGGTGTAGCTGATTTGCGGAAGTAAATTATTTAAAAGGCTGCCACCAACTGCGTCAACAACACCAGTGTATTGTTGTTTAAGTAACGGTCGTTTTTGATCATTAATTAGCTCAGCAGGATTAATTACTTGAGTTGCGCCAAGTTGTTCTAAATATGATTGCTGTTGTGGTTGGCGGGTGACCGCAGTGAGATCTTGGTAGCCCAATTGGTGAAGCATCATGAGTGCTAGACCGCCAACGCCGCCGGTAGTACCAGTGACAAGCAGTGGTGCTTGTGGATTTAGCATTGAACTGTGCTGGCGCAGGGTCAAAATGGATAGCGCCGCCGTAAAGCCCGCGGTCCCAAAAAACATGGCCTGTTTGGTTGTTAAGCCGTTGGACAAAGGAACCACCCAACTTTCGGGAACGGTAATGTATTCGGCAAAGCCACCAGGATGATTAATACCCAGACCAAAACCAGTCACAACCACGGCGGTTCCAGGCAATAATTTAGTGGAAGCACTGTTAACAATCACGCCTGCAGCATCAATGCCGGGAATTTGGGGGTAATGGTGAAGAACGCCACTTTTTGCGTTAAGCGTTAGGGCGTCTTTAAAATTGATACTGGAATAGTCGACCTTAATTTGGACCTGACCACTTTCAAGTGGTTGTAGCGTCCGGGTAGTAAATTGCGGGATAATCGTGTCCGCTTCTTGTGTGAGTTCTAAAGCCTGGTAGTCAGTCATGTGCTTCCCTCCAAAGTGAATTTACTTTCTTATTATTGTAAGCCATTTCACAACAGTAAAACAAGTACGGAAAAGGTTTAAAAAAAGCATTTTGTCCGATATAATTGGGGGTGCTGTGAATTAAACTTAAAAGCGAATAATTTAACTAAAAAGGAGCAATGTGCGTTGGCAAATACAATTATTAGTTTTGAAGCCGTTGATAAGCGTTATGGTGACACAATTGCCTTAAATGATATTAATTTTGAATTAGAACAAGGCAAATTTTATACTTTGCTAGGGCCTTCTGGTTGCGGTAAAACAACTATTCTTAGAATCCTAGCCGGCTTTACAAGCGCAACGAGTGGTGAAATCAAATTCAAAGGGCAAAAGATTAATAACTTACCCGCAAATAAACGTAAAGTTAATACAGTATTTCAAGACTACGCACTTTTTCCCCATCTAAATGTTTTTGATAATGTTGCTTTTGGTCTTAGTTTACGAAAAGTTCCTAAAGCAGAAATTCGCCAACGTGTGCTTGAAGCATTACGTCTAGTTCAACTAACGGGCTATGATGATCGCGAGATTGCCGAGTTATCTGGTGGTCAGCAACAACGGGTTGCGATTGCCCGGGCCATTGTTAACGAGCCAGAAGTTTTGTTGTTGGACGAACCATTATCCGCCTTAGACGCCAAGCTGCGAACAGCAATGCAAGTTGAATTACGCCAATTACAGCGTAGATTAGGCATTACTTTTTTATTTGTGACCCATGATCAGGGTGAGGCACTGGCGATGAGTGATGAAATTTTTGTAATGAATAATGGCAAGATTTTGCAGCAAGGTAATCCAGTGGATATCTACGATGAACCAATTAATCATTTTGTTGCGGATTTTATTGGGGAAAGTAACATCGTCAAAGGAAAAATGGTCAAGGATTACTTAGTTTCTTTTGTTGGTAAGGAGTTTGAGTGTGCGGATGCGGGAATGCGACCAGACGAGCCCGTTGAAATTGTGCTACGCCCTGAGGACTTAGTTTTAACGGATGTAACCAAGGGGAAGCTCACTGTGACGGTAGATACGCAAGTTTTCCGGGGAAATATTTACGAAATTATGAGTCATGACAGCGCAAATAATCAGTGGCTCATTCACGCCGTGCATAAGGCCACCATTGGACAAAAGGTGGGGATTAGTTTTGGGCCAGAGGATGTGCACGTTATGCGTTTTGGTGAATCAGAAGAAGAATTTGACGCGCGGCTTGAGACTTATGAAGGTGAAGAAGAATGAAACGTTTTAATCCGGCTTATAGCTTCTTATACATTCTTTGGATCGTTCTTTTTGTAATTGCGCCGTTAGTCCTGATTGTTTACCAATCATTTTTTGATATTAGTGGCCATTTAACGCTTGCTAACTATCAAGCCTACTTTGGTTCGGGGACCTACCTTAAAATGACGCTTAATTCGATTTGGTACGCACTATTGATCACGTTGTTAACGCTATTGATCAGTTACCCAACGGCCTATTGGCTAAATCAAACTAAAAATAAGCAATTGTGGTTGTTGCTGATTATTTTACCAACCTGGATTAATTTGTTATTGAAAGCCTACGCGTTTATTGGGATTCTCAGTCAAAATGGGTCGGTGAATCATTTTCTTACCTTTGTTGGGATTGGCCCCCAGCAACTGTTATTTACCAACGCTAGTTTTATTTTTGTTGCGGCCTACATTGAAATTCCGTTTATGATCTTACCAATTTTTAACGCTATTGATGAGCTGAACCCATCCTTCGTTAATGCCAGTCGTGATTTAGGTGCGACTAATTGGCAAACCTTTAGTAAGGTGATTTTTCCTTTAACGATAAACGGTGTTAAGGCCGGCGTCCAGGCCGTTTTCATTCCTTCGTTATCGCTATTCATGCTAACGCGTTTAATCGGCGGTAATAAGGTGATCACGCTAGGGACAGCAATTGAGGAGCATTTTTTAGTAACACAGAACTGGGGGATGGGTTCCACAATTGGGGTTGTTTTAATTGTTGCAATGGTCATTATTATGTTTGTCACTGGTGAACGACGAAAAAAGGGGCGAAAAGGTGAATGAAAAAACGATTTAGTTGGCAAAATTTATATTTAATTTTCGTTTTTGCGTTACTTTACGTACCGATTTTTTATTTAATCTTTTATTCCTTTAATCGTGGCGGAACTATGACGCATTTTACTGGTTTTACTTGGCAGCATTATACGGAATTATTTAGTGATTCCCGGATGATCGAGATTGTTGTTGATACATTATTAATTGCACTTTTGTCATCACTTTTGGCGACTATTATTGGAACGTTGGGGGCATTACAGATTTACAGTGTCAAGCGGCCGGTTGTTAAAAACGCCATTTTATCATTGAATAATATCCTAATGGTTTCGCCAGATGTCATTATTGGGGCCAGTTTTTTAATCTTTTTTACCTTTTTAGGGTTCAAACTGGGTTTTGGCTCCGTCTTATTAAGCCATATTGCTTTTTCCATTCCAATTGTGGTGTTAATGGTGCTTCCTAAGCTAAACGAGATGAATTTATCTTTGATTGACGCCGCAACTGATTTAGGCGCTACCAATTTTCAAGTTTTTAGTCGGGTCATTTTACCCTACATTGCCCCAGGTGTTTTTGCCGGTTATTTCATGGCCTTTACCTATTCGTTAGACGACTTTGCGGTGACCTTTTTTGTTACTGGGAATGGCTTTGAAACGCTGTCGGTTGAAATTTATGCCCGGGCGCGGCAAGGGATCAGTTTAGAAATTAATGCACTATCTGCGTTGATGTTCGTTTTTTCTTTGTTGTTAGTCGTAGGGTATTATTTTCTCAATCAGTATAATTCTTCCAAACGAACGCGAAAGCGGCAACGATTGGAGGCAACTCAAATTAAATGAAACGATTAATTAGTTTTATTTTAGGAATTTTGGCGGTTTGTTTCTTATTGTTTATGACGAGTAGCCATTTACAAAAGGCACAAGGACTAACCAGTTCCGATACGTTAACCTTGTACAATTGGGGCGATTATATTGATCCACAACTCATTAAAAAGTTTCAACATGAAACAGGCTACAAAGTTCGTGTTGAAACTTTTGATAGTAACGAAGCAATGTTTACTAAAATTCAGCAGGGTGGTACTAGTTATGATCTGGCCGTCCCATCAGAATATATGGTTCAAAAAATGCGGAAAGCACATTTATTAAAACCGTTAAATAAATCTCGAATTCACGGTCTGGCTAACATAAATTCGCGTTTTCTTAACCTTGGTTTTGATCCGGATAATCGTTACTCAGTACCCTATTTTTGGGGAACATTAGGGATTGTCTACAATGATCAGATGGTTAAGGCTAATCAGGTACAACATTGGCGTGATTTATGGTCGCCACGTTTCCGTAATCAAATTATGTTGGTGGATTCTGCTCGGGATATTATGGGAATGGCCTTAATCGAACAAGGTCATTCAGTTAATACAACTAATCTAGTCCAGTTGAATGCGGCAAAAAAGCGGCTCGATCAATTAAGTCCTAACGTTAAGGCCGTTGTCGCAGATGAGATTAAAATGTATATGGCGCAAGACGAGGCAGCATTGGCCGTTACTTGGTCCGGCGAGGCATCTGAGATGATGGCGAATAATTCTCATTTACATTATGTTGTACCGCGTGAAGGAAGCAATCTGTGGTTTGATAATTTAGTGATTCCAAAGACGGCTAAGCACTATAAAGCCATTTACGCGTTCATTAATTTCATGCTAAGACCGGAAAATGCCGCTCAAAATGCCACTTATGTTGGTTACGCCACACCAAATAAGGCGGCCGAAAAAAAGTTGCCCAAAGCAATTGCTCATGATCCACAGTTTTATCCAGATGAAAAAACGATTAGTCATCTGCAGGTTTACCAGGATTTAGGACCGCGGATGGTTGGTATTTATAATGATAAATTTCTTGAATTTAAGATGCATGGTCACTAAAAGTAGTCCCGTTCGTGCTATAATAATAACGCAAGTTTATAAGAAGTGGAGGTAGCCTATGTCAATTAATTGGAATGATCTATTAAACTGGGGTAACATCGTCAACTTATTAGACATCTTTGTTGTCTGGTATTTCATTTATAAGTTGATCATGTTAGTTCGGGGAACCAAGGCGGTGCAACTATTAAAGGGAATAGTTGTGATCGTGGTAATTAAATTGATCAGTTGGGGAATCGGGCTACGGACTGTTTCGTTTATTATGGATCAGGTCATTAATTGGGGCGTTATCGCCACAGTAATTATATTTCAACCTGAAATTCGACGAGGCTTGGAGCATTTAGGTCGCGGTTCAATTTTTGTGCGCAATCGTTCGCAAAATGAACAGGAAAAGCGCATGATTGCCGGGCTTGATAAGGCGATTCAGTACATGTCAAAGCGGCGGATTGGTGCCTTAATGACGTTACAATTAAATACCGGTTTAGAAGATTATATCGAAACTGGAATTACCTTGGACGCCGATGTCACCGGGGAATTATTGATTAATATCTTTATTCCTAACACGCCCTTACATGATGGTGCGGTAATCATTCAAAATGGGCGAATTGCGGTGGCTGCAGCCTACCTACCATTATCAGACAGTAATCTTATTCCTAAAGAATTAGGGACAAGACATCGGGCAGCCGTCGGGATTAGTGAAGTAACCGACGCCTTAACGATTGTTGTTTCAGAAGAAACTGGTGGGGTCATGATCACCCAAAATAGTGAAATGATGCGTGATCTATCCCAAGAAGATTACCTTAAAATTTTGCGTCGTGAATTATTGAAGCCTGAGCAACCGCAACGAAATGTTGTGCAAGAATTTATCGACGCAGTCATTAAAGGGGGAATTAAAAAATGAACAAATTTTTTAATAGCCCTTGGGTTTATCGTGGTCTAGCACTGATTTTTGCGATCATGTTGTTTACCTACGTTAATATTGATCGGATCAATTCAACACGGCAGGCTGCTAGTAGCAGTAGTACAATGTTAGCAAATAAATCAAAAACAATTACGGTGCCGCTACAGATCAACGCCGATACGGATAAATATTTTATTACCGGTTATCCTGAAAAAGTTAAGGTTAAGATTGAAGGGCCCAGTGCTTTAGTAACGGCAACAACTAATACACAAAATTTTAAAGTAATGGCCAACCTTGAACGACTGGGTGTTGGCAAACACGTCGTTACTTTGCGCCAGGAAGGGCTAAACAAGGAACTTAGTTACCGTATTAGTCCCCAGCGAGTAACGATTGATGTTCAACGGAAGGAAACTAAGCGTTTTCCAATTCAGGTCAAGTTTAATAAGGCTAATTTGGCAACCGGCTACACAACGGGCGATATTAGTTTGAATCAAACGACGACCACTGTTACAGGATCACGTTCGGCTGTAAATTCAATTGAGCAAGTCGTTGCAACCGTAAATACAAAGAACAATATTGAAAGTGATATTTCCCAGGAAACTTTACTGCAAGCGTTGGATAGCAAAGGAAATACGGTTAATGTTTTAATGGATCCACAAGCAGTTAAAGTGACCATACCGGTGGAACATCCGTCTAAAAAAGTAAGTATTAATTTGAAGGCCACTGGGACACCAGCAGATGGTAAATCAGTTAAGCTGTCTTCAGATACCAAATCAGTTACCGTAACGGGACCGCAGAGTGAACTTGATAAATTGAAAGATCTAACGGTTGATGTGCCAGTGGACGATGCTTCATCTTCGACCACTAAGACAATCAGCCTTGATCCGGGTAGTAGTAATCTGCAGTGCAGTCCTAAGAGTGTTCAGGTACTTGTCTCCGTTAGTGATGATGGGACTAATAATAATGACACAACGGCTGAAAGTGGTGCTGCCAGTAGCAGTGTCACTGCTACTTCCAGTAAGAATGATAGTTCAAGTAGCACGACTTCTTCTGAATCGAGTTCGGAGTCAAGTCAGAGTGCGAACCAAGAGAGTTCGAGTAGTAGCAGCTCACAGTCTAATTAATAAATGAAAAAGAAACGAGGAATTTAAGTTATGGGAAGATATTTTGGAACCGATGGCGTACGAGGTGTTGCAAATCAAGAATTAACGCCCGAGTTGGCTTTTCGCGTTGGTCGAACTGGTGGCTATGTTCTAGCTAAATACCAGGAAAATCAAGATAAAAAACCACTTGTTTTGGTTGCGCGGGACACACGAATTTCTGGTCAGTTATTAGAAGAAGCATTAATTTCTGGTTTGTTGTCAGTCGGCATCGAGGTTATGTCTTTAGGTGTTATTTCAACACCAGCTGTAGCCTATTTAACTCGTATTCAAGGAGCTGCCGCTGGTGTCCAGATAACAGCTTCGCACAATCCAGCTGAATATAACGGCATTAAGTTTTTTGGCCCTGATGGCTTTAAGTTGCTGGACGAACAAGAAGCCGAGATTGAAGACTTGTTGGATGAACCCAAGGACACGTTACCACGACCATCAAAAGAAGGTCTTGGAACTGTTGCGGACTATTCAGAAGGTGTATTAAAGTACACGCAATTCTTAGAACAAACCTTACAAGAAGATTTGTCTGGCTTAAATGTTGTTGTTGACGCGGCCAATGGAGCTACCAGTGGAATTGTCACCCGCTTATTTGCCGATTTAGAGACTGAATTTACGACAATCGCAACTAAACCAAATGGTGTGAATATCAACGATGGTGTTGGTTCAACTCATCCCGAAAAGCTTGCAGAAACCGTTGTTGATAAGGAAGCACAGGCTGGTGTTGCCTTTGATGGTGACGGTGATCGCTGTATTGCAGTTGATGAAGAAGGTAAGATTGTTAACGGTGATAAGATCATGTACATTTTGGGCAATTATTTTGCTCAGCGTGGCCGACTAAAGAAGGATACTGTCGTCACAACGGTCATGAGTAATATGGGCCTTTATAAGGCGTTAGAGGCTGATGGTTTGAAGTCCCTACAAACTAAGGTCGGTGATCGCTACGTTGTTGAAGAGATGCGTAAGAGCGGCTATAACCTAGGTGGCGAGCAATCAGGACACGTTGTTTTATTTGATTATAATACAACAGGTGACGGGCTTTTAACGGCTATTCAATTATTAAACGTTATGAAGCAAACGGGTAAAAAACTCTCCGAATTAGCAGAGCCAGTCAAAACTTATCCGCAAAAATTGGTTAATATTAAAGTTGCCGATAAGAAAAAGGCCTTAGATAACCCAACGATTAAGGATGTTATTGACACCGTTGAAAAAGAAATGAACGGTGATGGTCGTGTTTTAGTACGCCCAAGTGGAACTGAACCATTACTGCGAGTAATGGCCGAGGCACCAACCAAAGAAGAAGTTGGTCAGTACGTTGACCGAATCGCGGCCGTTGTTCGGGAACAAGTTGGTGTCGAATAGCTTAGCAATGATTTTTTTACCAACTAGATAATTGTGAATATTAAAAAAAT
The DNA here is from genome assembly GCF_003946275.1 of Loigolactobacillus backii. Classification (GTDB taxonomy): domain Bacteria; phylum Bacillota; class Bacilli; order Lactobacillales; family Lactobacillaceae; genus Loigolactobacillus; species Loigolactobacillus backii. The sequence continues at coordinate 3,695 of NZ_RHNQ01000001.1, read as the reverse complement.
AAGGAACAATTACAAAAAGATTTGTGATTGTTCCTTATTTTTGTGCCTTGGCTTATGATTAATGATAGTATACCAATATTAAAATATTTATTTTTATGTGAACTATAATTGACAACTGTTCAACTTAAAGCTATAGTTTTAAGTGTTTCCAATTACTAAATGAGAAAAGGATGTGTCTATACCAATATAATGGAAAGCGCCTGGGCCAAAAATTTTTGGTTGACGAGGAAGAAGTCTATCGAATATCGGCGGGTGGCTTCAGGGTCTGCACTCTACAGATTGATCGTTAAAAACAAGTGTAAGCTTGCAATAAAGCGGCAATCACGCAGTTGGAAACATGAACTTCAATATTAATCTGAGAAGAGGATGTTTTTTATGTGTGGAATTGTTGGTGTTATCGGAAAAGAAAATACCGTTGATATTTTAATCAACGGGTTACAAAAGTTAGAGTACCGTGGTTATGATTCAGCAGGTGTTTACGTTAACGATCAAAATGGTCATGATTATTTAGTTAAAACGAAGGGCCGAATTGCGGACCTTAAAAAGGCAATTGGACCTGAAGTGAAAGGAACCATGGGAATTGGGCACACACGTTGGGCAACTCATGGTATTCCTAGTGACGTTAATGCGCACCCACATGTATCGGCTGATGGTCGTTTTTATTTGGTCCACAACGGTGTCATCAATAACTATGCTGAATTACGTGATCAATATTTGCAGGGTGTTCATCTTGTCAGTCAGACCGATACGGAAGTTGTTGTTCAATTGGTTGACTATTTTGCAACCAACGAGCAACTCTCCGGTAAGGAAGCCTTTCGGAAAACAGTTCAGCTGCTGGATGGTTCTTACGCGTTCTTGTTAGTTGACCGTGAAGATCCAGACACATTATACGTTGCTAAGAATAAGAGCCCGTTGTTAATTGGTGTGGGTAATGGCTTTAACGTTGTTTGCTCGGATGCCATGGCAATGGTTGGTCAAACCAAGGATTTTGTTGAACTCCATGATGGCGAACTTGTGACGGTTAAAAAAGATGGAATTGCGATTGAAACATTGGCCGGCAAAGCTGTTACCCGAAAATCATATCACGTTTCGATTAACGAAAGTGATACTGAAAAAGGCACTTACCCATTTTATATGTTAAAGGAAATTGACGAACAACCAGCCGTCATGCGAACCTTGCTCCAGAAGTATTTAGATGATGCAGGGAAGCCTAAAATTGAAACCGATCTTTTAAAGGCGCTGAACCAGGCGGATCGGCTTTATATTTTAGCAGCCGGGACCAGCTATAATGCAGGCCTAGTTGCAAAATCAATTTTCGAAAAATTGGCCAATATTCCAACGGAAGTTCAGTTGGCAAGTGAGTTTGGCTATAACACACCATTATTGTCCAAAAAACCGTTCTTCCTTTTCTTATCACAAAGTGGTGAAACAGCTGATAGTCGCCAAGTGTTAGTTAAGGTTAATCAATGGGGCTACCCAAGTTTAACGATCACGAATTCAGAAGGATCAACCTTGTCACGTGAGGCTACGTACACGATGTTACTTGACGCCGGCCCCGAGATCGCAGTTGCTTCGACCAAGGCCTACACGGCACAAATTGCCTTACAAACGATTTTGGCTAAAGCATTAGGTGACGTTCGCCAGCAAACGACGGCCACTGACTTTGACGTTAAAGGTCAGTTGAGTATCGTGGCCAATGAAATGCAAAGTTTAGTTGATGAAAAAGAATTGATTAACTCGTTAGCCAAGAATTATTTGGCTACAACCCGTAATGCCTTTTATATTGGGCGCGGTTATGATTTTGCCGTGTCTTTAGAGGCAGCACTGAAGTTAAAAGAAATTTCTTACGTTCAAGCGGAAGGCTTTGCTGGTGCTGAACTGAAACATGGTACCATTTCGTTGATTGAGGATGGTACACCAGTTATGGCGATCATCACCGATAAGCGTGTAGCAAGTCATACTCGCGGAAATATCCAGGAAGTTAAGGCCCGTGGTGCACACGTATTAACCATTGCGATGGATAGCGTTGCTCAACCTGAAGATAACATTACTTTCTCGGATGTTGACCCAATGTTGACACCATTATTAACCGTTGTGCCAGCTCAATTATTAGCTTATTACACTAGTTTGAATCGGGGCTATGATGTTGATAAACCACGTAATTTGGCAAAGGCAGTTACGGTAGAATAAACTTAATCTAAAAGTAAGTTAGTCCGTTTGGCAATGATTGCTAAATGGTCTAACCTATTTTTTTGCCAAATTCAATTGGTTAGTTTTTTTAAGTGGAGATAATTCAGTCTAAAAATAAGTAATCGGTATCAATTTATTGGTGGTGGGTCTTGTCAGCGACGGCTAGTTTTGATAATATAGTCTAGGTGTCTTATTGAATTGACACAATTTTTTGATAAAGGAAAGAGGGAAATAACATGTCAGGACATTCAAAATGGCATAACATCCAGGGCCGTAAAAACGCCCAAGATGCAAAGCGTGGAAAAATCTTCCAAAAAATATCTCGCGAGTTATATATGGCTGTAAAAGCTGGGGGTCCTGATCCTTCTTCAAACCCCCAACTACGCTTGATTATGGATAAGGCACGAGCTGCTAATATGCCGAAGGATAATGTTAAACACGCGGTTGATAAGGGTTCCAATACTGATACAGCAAATTATGAAGAAGTTACTTATGAAGGTTACGCACCAGGTGGTGTTGCCGTTTTAGTTCATGCTTTAACGGATAATAAAAATCGGACATCATCTAATGTACGTGTTGCTTTTACGCGTAATGGTGGTGCCTTAGGTGCTTCAGGTTCAGTTGCTTACATGTTTGATCGGCGTGGCTATATCGTAATCGAACGTGAAGATTTGGACGTTGATGAAGATCAGATGTTAGAGGATGCTTTGGAAACTGGTGCTGATGATATGGAAACTTCAGATGAAGCTTTCGAAATTTACACTGATCCGAAGCAATTGGCAGCTGTTCGTGATGCTTTGGAAGCAAAAGGTTATAAGTTAGCCAACGCTGAATTAACCATGATTCCTGAGAACACAACACCAGTTCCAACGGATAAGGTTGAACAATTCGAACGAATGATTGATCTTCTCGAAGATGATGACGACGTATCGGAAGTTTACCATACTGGTGAATTACCAGATAATGAAGACGCTAAATAATAATTGTAATTTTAAGCACTTGGCAAAATAGCCAAGTGCTTTTTTATATCCGCCAAAAATGAAAACAGTGGTGTGACAAAGGTACGAGAACTCTGATTTTGGGCGTACGTTCTAGTGGATCGTAACGACCATATTTAAAACTATTAACTAGTTTTAAAAACGCTAAAACCTAACTGGAACAGGAACGAATAGTTTAGGTACCATTCCGCCACGCGTTCCGTCCTCGCGCACTGGAATGGAATCTAACCTAAATCTGCCCACGTGTAATTCAATGGCAAGTGGTATAAGCATTATTTTTGGTAGCGATATAATTCAATTTAAATATGAACGCTACACGCCACTAGAGTAATGATCAGAAATAGTAAGCGGCTAGGGCTTTTGTCCTAGCCGCTTAACTTCATTTCATCAGTTAAATAAAACGGTGCTACGTTTTACGTAATTTATTGATAAGACTTGTGGTCAGAAGTCAAGTAGGTGATACGTAAAATATTGATAGTTCTAATTGTGAGGAGAGTATACTTCCCC